>NZ_CAUVXO010000214.1:2969-7723 GCF_963555865.1 Protofrankia sp. Cr1 | reverse complement strand
GGACGGCGTGCTCGACGACGTGCCGCTTGGGCCGACCGGCGGGTTACCCGAGGTGCATGCGGCCGCGGCGAACACGGCGGTGACAGCCACAGCCACGGCGACTGCGACGCGCCTCAACGGATGGACACTCATCAGGCACACGGCCGGGCGTTTGCCTCAGTCGACCTGAGGGAATCGATCATGCTTTCCAGCACTTCGAACGACGGCGACCCGACGGTGTCGACGGGCGCCCGGCGGCTGCTGATCGGCTGGTTGGTGGGCCGCGCGGGGCGGAAGCCGTACTGGGCGGCGAGGCGTGCGAGCTCCGGGTCGTCCCGCAGCGCCTGCCCGACCCGGTGGCCGGCATCGTCCAACGGGATCAGCGTGTGCTCGGAGTAGACAGTGGGCCTGGGATACAGCAGCACCATGTCGGGTGTGAGGGTGGGCTTCTGCCCCGGAGCCTCCGCCACGAACTGGGCCTCGTAGATCAGGGCCATCGGGATCCGTCCCATGCCGTCGACGAGGTAGCGGTCGAACAGCACCTGGCTGGTGTCCGGCTTCTCCCCTTGATCGATAACCAGCCGGCACAGATCGGGCAGCACCTTCTGCACATCCACTGCCGTGGTCACCACGAGACCGCCGTTGGCCACCAGCGAGGCAATCGACAAAAACATGATCGCGGAATTGGAATCCTGCGGATCGGTCGTCATGAGTCGTACTGCCTTGTGCCACCTGGTTCTGGGGTTGTCGTTGCCCGGCAACTGGTCCCACAGAGTGCCCTTGCGGGCGACGTCGAGCAGCGCCTTGACGTCCACGACCATGCCGCCGTCTGACGCGGGCTGGACGATGGCGGCCTTGGTGAGCACGTCGACGACGTCTTTGAACGTGGCCACGGCCATCGGCGAGGAGAACGGTTTGAAGCTGTCGGTGATGGCCAGCTCATTCATGATCTTTTTTGCGGTCGCGGTACTGCCCGGAAACGCGAAGCCGTAGCCGTCACGGTTGGGGCGTTCGAGCGCGGTGAGCATTTCGCGTGACCCGCTCGCGTCGACGGTGACGCTCAGCCCGGCGCAGGCGAACCGCGCGCTCACCCGCTGGTCCTTGAAGAATGCCTCCTTCTCCGATCCGATGACGCCGCGCACAGCGGTCAGCGGCCCCGCGTCACACTGCGCCGACGACGGCCCGGGGGGCTTGGCGATCACGACGGTGACCACGACGATGAGCGCGACGCTGGCGACAAGGAGGACAAGTCTGATGATCAAGCTGCTTCGCTGTGAGCCGCGAAAATACATTCCCTGCGGTGTCCGCATGGCCAGGTCCCCCAACCGTCCTGCCGTTGACCGCTATTCCGGCGAAACCTTACAGCCGCGACAGCGGGGACCCTCCGGGGCCGGCGTCGCGCGTGGGATTCGACGGCTGCGCCCCTGTCTGCTCATCGGGCTCCGGGCGGGCGGCCCAGCCTTTTACAGCGATCGCAAGGAATATTCCCGCGGCGGCCAGAGCCGGCAAGACCCATGCCAGCGTCGGGCTGTCGACCCGGCCGACCAGCAAGAGGACGACCGCGACCAGAGACCCGGCGCCGCCGCCCACGATGACCGGCACCAGCACCCCTGGCCGGCCGCTTGTCCGGCCGTCTGCCCGGCCGCCTGCCCGGCCGCTTGTCCCGCCAATCGCCGGCGGGACAGACTCGGGTACTGCCGGTGAGTCACGCGGCAGCGGCGGCCACGGCGGCATGGGCGCCGGCTGGGTGACCGTGTCCTGCGCCGACGCATCCCCAGCCGCATCCCCAGCCGGAACCCCGGGCATGGTCCCGGCTGACTCCTCAAGCGCCGCGCGGGCCGCCGCTGCAAGATCCCCGGCTGACTGGTAGCGATCATCGGGGTTTTTCGCGAGGCCCTTGGCTACCACGGCGCGCAGTCCGGCCGGCAGCTGATCCGAGAGTGGATCCGGGGCATGGAGAACATGTGCGACGAGCACCATGGCCACGTCATTTCCCACGAACGGTCTGCGCCCGGCCAGGCACTCGTACAGCACGACAGCCAGTGAGTACACATCGGCTCGATGGTCGACGGTGCCACTGGCGAGCCGTTCCGGTGCCACGAGCCGTTCCGGCGCCACGTAGTGCGGCGTCCCGACAAGTTGCCCTATGCGGGTCACCGGTGGCGCGCCGCTGGTGTCGATCGGCTGCGCAATGCCCCAGTCGAACAGCCAGGCGTGATCGGTATTCGGTCGCGCGCCGGGTTTCAGGAGAATATTGGACGGTTTCACGTCGCGGTGGCGCAGTCCCTTGCGGTGCGCGGCGTCCAGCGCCGCGGCGACCTGCTCAACGATGGCCACCGCCCGTTCCCGTGGAAGCGGGCCGTTCCTGATCACGGTGGCCAGGTCGGTGCCGTCGACGAGGGGCATCGCGATGTACGGTATGTCGGCGGTCGAGTACTCGAAAACCGGCAGCACGTGCGGATGATCTATTTGTGCGGCCAGCTGACACTCCCGGCGGAATCGCTCCGCGAGCTCCGGATCACTCAATGCCCGGGTCGACAACAGCTTCAGCGCGACCTTCCTGTTGTGCCGAGGGTCGAACGCGACATACACCTCGCCCATGCCGCCACTGCCGAGACGTTCGATGAGCTCGTATGGGCCGACCTGGTTGGACACCGATCACCCCTGGCTGGGCGAGTCACCCCTGGCTGGGCGAGGCGGTCATGACGCCAGAGATGATACGGCCACAGACCCTGCGCAGGCTGCGGTGGTGTGGATGGACCGGGTGCCCATCGCGGGCCCACCCCGGAGGCGGATCGGCCGCGGTCGGGTGACCGGCGCCAGGAGCCGCGTCGACGGTCACCGTTCGCCCTCCCCGGAAAGGCCTTCCGACCTATTTACCGGTCGCCGTTTCACCTCGGCTTGAATCCTTCGTGAAAGCGCCATGTTAGGGACGTGTAACAATTCTGTCTCGCAATATCCTGGATGACCGGACGGCGATTCCTCCGCACGTCCGTCAGCCCAGCTCATCGGGCATCCAGGCCTTCACAACACCGGTCGGTGTCCATACCAGACGGTGTGCCCGGGGTTGGCAGGGTCATTCAGCCGCGTGATTCAGACCTCATAGATTCAATTTTCGCTGCGTATAGCCGGGCCGTGCGCTGAACTTGTGCTAGGCACGAGAATCGCGAAAGAAGGCCGAGGGCCACATGAATCCGCAGTCGTTCACCACGTATAACGCCAGTCAGACCGCTGACGTCGTCCTCATAGGCGCTGGAGTCATGAGCGCCACACTTGGTACCCTGCTGCACAGACTCCAGCCGGACTGGTCGATTGATGTGTACGAAAGACTGCCCGGGGTGGCCGAGGAGAGTTCGGATCCATGGAACAACGCGGGTACCGGTCACGCAGCACTGTGCGAGCTGAACTACACCAGCGAACTTCCGGACGGCACCATCGACGTGCGGAAGGCCATCAATATCAATGAGCAGTTTCAGGTTAGCCGCCAGCTCTGGTCGCATCTCGTGGAAGACGGGACGATCGGCGATCCGGAAACATTCATCAACTCGATGCCGCACATGACATTCGTCCAGGGGGCGGCGGACGTCGACTTTCTCCGGCGGCGATACGAGGCGTTGCGGGCCGAGCCGCTCTTCGCCGCCATGGAATTCAGCGATGATCCGGCGGTGATTCAGCGTTGGGCGCCATTGCTGATCGAACAGCGCAAACCCGGTGAGCCGATCGCCGCGACCCGCGACATATCCGGAACCGATGTGGATTTCGGTTCCCTGAGCCGGCAGCTGTTCAGGTCACTGGAGTCGTCCGGGGTGCGGATCCATCTCAACCAGGAGATCAAAAGTCTTGCCCAGGCGCCTGACGGCACCTGGCGGTTGCGGGTCCACCACCGGACGAGCGGGAAGACGAAGGACGTCACCGCGCGGTTCGTCTTCGTCGGGGCGGGCGGTTGGGCGCTGAAGGTCCTGCAGAAATCAGGTATACCCGAGGCGTGCGGATTCGCCCTTTTGCCTATCAGCGGACAGTTCCTCCGCACCGACAATCCGGCGCTCGTCGCCCGGCACCAGGCGAAGGTATATGGGAAGGCGCCGATCGGTGCACCACCGATGTCGATGCCGCACCTCGATACCAGAGTTGTCGACGGAAGTGCGTCGATCCTGTTCGGCCCCTACGCCGGATCGAGCCCGAAGTTCCTCAAGAACGGCTCCATCTTCGATCTGCCGAAGTCCATCCGTCGGCACAATATCATTCCGTTGATCGCCATGGCCAGGGACAACATCGCCCTGGTCGCGCTGTTGCTGAACGCGCTGACGGCGACCCGGAAGAAGAAGATCGACGAACTCCGGAAGTTCGTCCCCGGTGGCACCGCCAGGGACTGGCGAATAATCACCGCCGGCCAGCGTGCGCAGATCGTCAAGAAGGACCCAAAAAAGGGCGGTGTCCTCCAGTTCGGAACTGAAGTCGTCGCTTCCGGGGATGGGACCATCGCCGGCGTCCTCGGCGCTTCTCCCGGTGCATCCACCGCAGTGCCGATCATGCTTGATCTGCTCCAGCGATGCTTCCCCGACCGCTACGATAAATGGCAGCCGGCGTTGGGCGAGTTGATCCCCACTTTTGGTCGGAGACTCTCCGACAATCCGGAATTCGCACTCCAGACCATGGCGACGACCGCGAAGACCCTGCGCCTTACGGAAATCCCCCGCCCCCTTCCGGGCCGACCCCTGGGCCAGGTGAACTAGCCCCGGCTGGCGTCGCCCGGCGTCGGATCGGGTCGCTCGGCG
>NZ_CAUVXO010000214.1:1020-2302 GCF_963555865.1 Protofrankia sp. Cr1 | reverse complement strand
TCGGCTGGGGCCGCCCGCCCGTCGGCAGCCGGCAAGATCGGCGGGTGGGTAGGGGTCGACGGGTTTGATCCGTACCCCGTGATCTGATCGGTCGCGGCGGGCGGATCGGGCCAGGTTGGCCGCCCAGCCGTCGGTGGTTAGGTTGTAGTCCTGGTTGGCGTCCAGGTGGGCTTGCCCAACTGGGACCGCGCCCGTCGGTAGCCGTGACGGTGCCCTGTCCGTGGGTATTCGTTGAGAACTGTCGCGTAATCTCAGGATTAGATATTTATAATCTTGATTGATCCGGCAGGCGTGGCAGGAAATGGCCTGGTCGCGCATCTCGACACACGTTCTCACGGCCCAGCCGGTAGTCGCGTTTCCAAAACATCAGCCGCCGACGGCCCTGCTCATGATTGAGGGCCGACGCGGTCGCGGGGCTGCATGGCACACGAGCGAAGATTTTTGGGGGAAGTCAGTGCTCATGAAGGTCATTATCTTTATGAAGTTCATCAGGAATTCTCTTGTCTTGTTCGTCGCGGTTGCCGCGCTTACCGTCGGCGGCGGGCTTGTTGCCGGCACGGCTGCTTGGGCTGCGACGACTGGTGGGGTGTCCGGCAAGGTGGTCGCCGCGACCGGTGGCGCCCCAGTGTCCGGAGCGACCGTTTTCATGCACCCGCGTGCAGGGGGTCCAGGTGGGGGCACGGCGGACAGCGCTTCGGACGGGAGTTATTCGATTACCGGTCTGGCGGCCGGGACCTACGCGGTGTCCATCCGGGCCGTCGCCCCGTATGTACACAACTATGACGCTGGCGATGTCACGATTCGATCAGGCGCGGTGAAGTCAGGACGGACGCTGAAGCTCCAACTTGGCGGCAAGATCAGTGGCCTGGTCACCGACTCGGTTACCGGCGCACCCATTGCCAACGCCAAGATCTCGGCATGCGTGGACGAGGGTGACCAGTGCGGTGACGCATCGACCGATGCCCAGGGCCGGTATACCCTCACAACTCTCGTTGGTCGCGAGGGTGACACGGAAGGATTGTTCACCGCCGACTACATGGTCATGATTGACGCACGTGGCTATGCCCGACTGTGGTGGGGGGCAACGACGCCATCTGGGTACCCCGGCGCGCTCGTCCACGTGAAAGCGGGCAAGACCACATCCCATATTGACGGACACATGAAAGCAGCACACTAGCAGTTCGCTAGAGTGCCGATCCGGTAAATTTACGAGATCTGCGGCGGCCCGGCGGCCCCGCGGCACGGTGACTACCGGTGCGCTGGGCGTACCTGTCAGGTCCTG
>NZ_CAUVXO010000214.1:0-850 GCF_963555865.1 Protofrankia sp. Cr1 | reverse complement strand
TACCTGTCAGGTCGCCTAGCGGTCGGAAAACCGACTCGTGTTTTGTCGCCATGGCGTTTTATTGTCTTCGTGAGGGCCATCGGGCATGGTGGTCCAGACAATGCCACGGGGGCGGATCATGCGTCGATCGATCAGTGATCGTTTGTTTATTCATTGGCCGTTCAGCCATCGGCCGTTCAGTCATCGGTCGTTCGGCGTTGGGAAGGCCGTAGGGTCGGCGCTCGCGCTGACGCTGCTCCTTGTCGGCTGCGAATGGGCGGGCACATACCAGCCGCCGCTTCTCCCGTTCGAGCTCACGCTTGCCAGTGATGGGTCCATCACCTGGAGTGTTAAATCGGAGGTTGTGACTCCGCTGGGAACCTTCGGTGTCCAGACGTACGGGTCGAAGAAGGTTCAGGCCCCGCCGGACGGCACCCTGCTCGTCGTCCGGCATTCGATCCGTGGCGTTGCCATGGACAGCGTGTTCGGCATCCACGTTCCGGACAAGCTCCGCTTCCTGACCGATGGTGACTCTGCCATCACGACCAACCGGAACGTGGTCACGTTGAACCTGCGGAGCAACGTGCACGGCGTCCGGATCCAGAACGTTCAGCAGGTGAAGGCCGCGCCGCAGTACGCGACCCAGCAGGTGAAGGTGCTGCCGCCCGCGCCGAAGGCCGCTGCGCCCTCGGCATCGCCGACCGGCCCCGGTTCGCCTTCGGCGTCACCGACCGTCGCCGCATGCCAGCCCGCGCCCACACCCGCACCGAACGCGTCATCGCCGGCACCCTGCGCAGTGTCGACGATCGTGCTGTCCGTGGGTCCGACCGGGTCTGCCTCGGCGACGCCATCCCGGGCACCGTCGACAACA
>NZ_CAUVXO010000213.1:8446-8993 GCF_963555865.1 Protofrankia sp. Cr1 | reverse complement strand
TGCAACCGGCGGGGCGGCCCGCTCTGCAACCGAACCGTCGACGACCTGCCCGTTGGACGTGGTACGGACGGTTTTCGTCCTGGCCGACACCTTCCGAGGTGGCTTCGGCGTCGAAGCCAGGACGACCTGCGGTGGCTCGTCGACCGACACCGGCTCGGCCAGCACGGGTTCAACCAGCACGGGTTCAGCCAGCGCAGGTTCGGACAGCGCAGGTTCGGACAGCGCAGGTTCGGACAGCGCAGGTTCGGACAGCGACGACTGCGCTGCTGGCTGTCCAGGAGCGTCAGTCGCCGATGAGCCGGGCTTCTTGCGGGGCGGCCTCGCGGCCCGCTTCGGTTCGGGCTTCGCCGGCGCTGCGCTGTCAGCCCCGTCCCGGGGCGCGGGAACCGTCCGTGCATCCGGTTTCGCCGCGGTGTCAGCGACGACCTGTGCCTCGTCGGTCTCCCGGGTCACCCGCTGGGAGGGTAGGGCCTCAGCCGGCGCAGCCTCGTCCTCCAGCGACCGCACGGGTGGCTGGGCCGGCACGGGTGGCTGGGCCGGCGTGGAC
>NZ_CAUVXO010000213.1:7098-8248 GCF_963555865.1 Protofrankia sp. Cr1 | reverse complement strand
GGCTGGGCCGGCGTGGACGGCTGGGCCGGCACGGGCTTCGGGTAGGCATCGTGCTGCGGCAACAACCTGTTCACAATGCGCCCGCTCGGGCCGGGCCCGCGGTGCAGGCGCCCATTGTCCGACAGTCGGCGGCAGACCTGGTTCACGGTCTGGCGGCGAAGCTCAAGCGCTTCCGCCAACTGTCCGTCGTCCAGGCCGGCCGGAACCTTTGCCAGCCGCTCAAGAATGCGGTCCGCGACAGTAGTCACAAACCCGGACGCTATACGCCATCCAAAATCGGCTTGCAAGCGGGGTGGGTCAACTTCGGCACCTGTCGTCCGTCCGTGGTGACCCTGGCGCTCCGTGCGAGCGGTTGAGGCGTGTCCCGTAGTGGTTTGGTGATCTGACCGCCTTCGCGTGTTACCCGCGGTCCATCCCGGGAATATGCACCGATGACACCGAACGACGGCAAGCCACTGATCCAGCATCCATTGATCAAGAATCCATTGATCCAACCGGGAGGCGACGATGACGCAGCTGATGCCGGACGGCGACATCGACAGCGTCGACGTCGGTTACATCAACACCTATGGCGGTCCGCTCGAGCAGTCCGAGAGTCTCGACAGCGACGGCCTCGGCTCGACCGACCGGGGGCATGACCCGCTCGACGACGGCTGGGATCCGCCCGATCGCTTCGGCCCCGGCGAGCGCTTCGGGACGACCGCAGCGGAGCAGCGTGCGGGTGAGTCCCTAGACTCGTTGCTCTCCCAGGAGCAGCCCGATCCGGATCCCTATGCCGAGGCGGCGCGGTTGGAGTCAGGCGACGTCCTGGAGTCCGATGTCTATGCCCCATACGACCCGCCGGGTGGGCGCGGGCTGGAAGCTGACGGCGTCGCGGACGCCTCGCCGCCGCTGCTGGCTGATGACGAGGGCGTGCGGAACGTCACAACCGGCGAGCTCATCGCACACGGTCCGATCGGCGGACGCTGCCGCGGTCGTGAGGACTCTCCGTATGTCGGCGCACCCGAGGAGGAAGCGGTACGGGTCCACGACGAAGAATGATCAAATAGCGTCGCTGCCGCCCGCGGTCTGCGCGCCGCGGGCGGAGGCGTCATGCTGACCAGATGGCCGCCGACGACCAGGCTCCCGACGATGCGCCTCCGCCAGACAA
>NZ_CAUVXO010000213.1:0-6680 GCF_963555865.1 Protofrankia sp. Cr1 | reverse complement strand
CCCCGGCGGACAAGGCCCCGCAGAGCGACGCCCCCGGCTATGAGGGGCTGGCGACCTTCTGCCACCGGCCGTGGCTGCCGGCGCCGACAGACCTCGCGGCCCGTCGCCCAGACGTCGCCGTGGTCGGCGCGCCGTTCGACATCGCGACCACCAACCGGCCGGGCGCGCGTTTCGGCCCGCGGGCCCTGCGCGCGCTCGCCTACGAGCCCGGCACCTATCACCTCGATCTCGGCGTTGAGATCTTCGATTGGCTCGACGTCGTGGACGCCGGCGACGCCCACTGCCCGCACGGGCAGACCGAGGCGTCCCACCGCAACATCCGCGCGAAGGTCGGCGCCGTGGCCGGGCTCGGGATCGTGCCGGTCATCATCGGCGGAGACCACTCGATCACCTGGCCGGCGGCGTCCGGGGTTGCCGATGCCGTCGGCTGGGGGGAACTCGGCCTGCTGCACTTCGACGCGCACGCCGACGCCGCGCACATCATCGACGGCAACCTCGCCTCGCACGGGACACCCATGCGCCGGCTGATCGAGTCCGGAGCCGTACGGGGGCGCAACTTCGTCCAGGTCGGCCTACGTGGCTACTGGCCGCCGGCGGATGTGTTCGCCTGGATGCGCGAACAGGGCATGCGGTGGCACCTGATGCACGAGATCTGGGACCGCGGATCACGCGCGGTTGTCACCGACGCGATCGCCCAGGCTGTGGACGGGTGCCGCGCGCTCTATCTGTCAGTGGACATCGACGTGCTCGACCCCGGCTTCGCACCGGGTACCGGCACTCCCGAACCAGGCGGCATGACACCCGCGGACCTGCTGCGCGCCGTCCGTCAGATCACGCTGGACACCCCGCTGGTCGCGGCGGACATCGTTGAGGTCTCGCCCCCCTACGACCACGCCGAGAACACCGTCAACAACGCCCATCGGGTCGCGATGGAGATCTTCGCCGCCCTGGCCCATCGTCGGCGCACCGCCGCCGGTGGCGTGCCCGACCTGCCCGGCCGCGACCCACGCGCCACGACGTAAAACGTCACGCATTGTGCTGGCAGACCAGAGCGCCAGCACAATCAGGGGTTCATGCGGAGTGCTACCGAGGACCCCCTGTTGGGCAGTGGCAACCGCTTTTGGGAACATAAGGGACAGTACGGTCCGGTATTCTCCCGCAGACTCCCCCTAGAGGGCCAAAGGGCGCGCGACGATCGTCAGATCGCGCGCCCGCAGGCCGCAGGCCCCGGAGAACTTGAGGTGGCGCCCATGCAGGGACGGCAGCCCCGGCGAGCAACGAGCCGTCGTTCGTTCCTGCGCGGATCGATCGGCGCGGCCGCGGCGACCGGGCTGTCGGCGCTGGTCGCGGCATGTTCGGATTCGTCCACCGGCAAGGTCACCGACCAGCGGCTGCCCAAGCCCAGCCCGGGCAACCCGGTGCTATGGCCCATCAGCGGGGACAACCGGCCCATCGCGGGTAGCCTGCAGCCGGAACGCGACCGAACCCTCAAGATCTTCAACTGGCCCGACTACATCGACCCGCAGGCGCTGAAGTCCTTCCGTGACTCAACGGGTGTGACCGTCGACGTGACGACCTTCAGCGACAACCGCGTGGCGCTGGAGGCAATCGCGGCCGGCACCGTCGACTACGACATCTACCTGCCAAGCTACGACCAGCTCCCCAGGCTGGTCGGCAACGGCCATCTACGACCGCTGAACCACAGCTACATCCCGAACATCAGCCAGGTGTGGCCGGACTTCTCCAATCCCTTCTACGACCTGCAGTGGCGCTACACCGTGCCGTACACCGTCTACAACACGGGCATCGCCTGGCGGTCGGACATCATTACCGAGGACATCAGCGCAAGGGACAACCCGTTCGACGTCTTCTGGGATGGCCGGTACCGCGACAAGATCTCCGTGATCAACGACTATCGCGCCGTGATGGGTATGGTCCTGCTGCGCAACGGTCTCGACCTGAACACCGACCGAAACGATGATCTCGATCTCGTCCGGACCCAACTGGCCGACATGGTCCGCGCGACCCGGCCCAAAGCGACGATCACCAACTACCGGGACCTGCCCGGCGGGCACTTCCCCATTGTCCAGGCATGGTCGGGAGACGTGGTCAACGCCCGGAACTACCTGGCCAAGGATGCCGACCCGAACATCCTGCATTACTGGTCCCCGACCGACGCCCGCCACCAGGCGGACAACGATCTGATGGTGATCCTTCGGGCCGGCAAAAGCCCGGTAGCCGCGCACATGTTCCTCAACCACATGCTCGACTTCGGCGTCGTACTGGGTAACTTCGCGGCGATTGGATACCAGCCGCCGCAGAATCGCATCACCTCTGCCGGACTCGTCGGACAGGGATTCCTCCCAGCAAGCCTGGCGAGCGCGGTTGTGGAACCGGCGTACTTCGCCACCGGCCAGCGTATTCTGGAGCTGGACCCTGACACCGACCGACGCTGGCGGTCGATCTGGGACGAATTCCGCACCAGCACCTGAGAACCGGTTCCGCCAACCACAGTCACTACAGCCAGCACAACGCAGCCAGCACAACGCAGCGGTCAGCGGGTGGCCGCCGGGCGGCGGCCGAGGGCGTAGCAGGCGATCGCCGCGGTCGCTGCGACGTTGAGCGAATCCACCCCGTTGGCCATCGGGATCCGCACCCGGGTGGTGGCCGCGTCAAGGGCCGCCTGCGTAAGGCCCGGGCCTTCCGAGCCGAGCAGCAGCGCCAGCTTCTCGTGCGGTCGGGTGCTCAGCTCGTCGAGCGCCACCGCGTCCGGGGACGGCGTGAGCGCGACCACCGCGAACCCGTGCTCCACCAGCAGCGACAGCGCCGCCGGCCATGGATCGAGGCGAGCGTAGGGGACGGCGAACACCTCCCCCATCGACACCCGCACCGAGCGGCGGTATAGCGGGTCCGCGCAGCGCGGGCTGAGCAGGACGGCGTCCATCCCGAGCCCGGCCGCCGAACGGAAGATCGCCCCAAGGTTGGTGTGACTCACCACGTCCTCACAGACAAGTGCCCGGCTCGCGCCGGCCAGGACATCCGCCACGGGAATCAGCGGACGGCGGCACATCGAGGCGAGTGCCCCGCGATGCACCTCGAACCCGGTGATCGCGGCGAGCACATCCGGGCCGGCGAGGTAGACCGGGACGTCCGGGTCGAGATCGTCCGGCACCAGCGCGAGCTTTGACGGCCCGACCAGCAACGAACGCGGCCGGTGGCCGGCGCGCCGGGCCCGTTCGATGACCAGTTCACCCTCGGCGATGAACAGCCCCTCGGCGGGCTCCCGCCGTCGACGCAGAGCCACATCGGTCAACCCGACATAGTCGCGAACCCGAACATCGGCCGGATCGATGATCTCCACAATACCCAAACCAACCACCGCCCGTCCCTATCGTCTCGCATCCCACCATGCCTCTCCCCCCGTGGCCTCTCCCCCCGTGCAGCGGCACCCGGGTGCGCGCTGTTCACGCAATGGTCTATCCTTGGGCCAATCGTCTGCGAGTGATAGGCCGCCGGCTACACGGTGTATCGTCCGCAACACAACGTATCGCCTGCAACACGGCGCATCACCCGCAACACAGCATCTGCATCGAAGCGCACGGAGCGTGTTTCTTCTGTTCTCGGTCCGACTTCCGTCGCGACCGCACGTCCGCCTGACAAGTCGCCCTTGGAGAAGGAAGCCCCCCTGTGGCTGTCATGAGCTCCATCGCCGAACTGGTGCCCGATCGGGCATTCGCAACCGCGATCGCCCTGGCACACCGTCGTTTCGAACCGATACTCGGTCGGATTGGAACGTTCGTGGCCCCCCACCAGACGGCCCTGGACGTAGGGGCCTGGTACGGCCCATGGACCCATTGGTTATCGAGGCGCGCCCGTTGCGTCACGACCGTGGAACCCAATCCCGACCTGGCAGCGTTCATCGCCCGCACCAGCCGGCCGAATGTCACGGTGGTGACAAAGGCGGCATCCGATGCCGACGGCTTTGCGGAGTTGTGGCTCCCGCCCGGGGGCCGGGGTACCGAGGGCCGGGCCTCGCTGATCCCCCGACCCGACGGCAGCAGCGTGAAAATCGAGACGATCCGTCTTGACACGCTCGACCTCGAGGACGTCGGCCTGGTGAAAATCGATGTGGAGGGGCATGAGCTGTCGGCGCTGAAGGGTGCGGAGGGAATCGTCAACCGCTGGCGTCCCGCCCTCATCATCGAAGTCGAAGATAACCGGAGCCCTGCCAGCGCAACCGTGGAACTGCTCCAAAGCTGGAATTACGAGGGCTCGTTCCTTCAGAACGGGAAAATGCGCCCGCTGGCCGGATTCGATCTCGGCGCCCACCAGCGGGCGATGGCGCGGGTGGCGCAGCGCGGATACCTTCATGCAGTCGCGACCGGAAGCGGCCGGCGATACGTTAACACGATTCTGTTCCTACCCGTCCGATAAGAGCCTGTATTGGATCGCGCGTTCGAACCGGCGGCCATGACCGCACGGCGCATCCCCGCACCCGTCGACCTGCTGGTGCGCGGCGCCGACATGGTCGTGACGGTCGACGACCAGCGCCGCGAGCTGCCCGGCGGCTGGGTCGCGGTGTCAGACGGCCTGGTCAGCGCCGTCGGTGCGTCCACCGACCCGCTCCCGCCGGCTCGTCGCACCCTGGAGGCGAGCGGCTGTCTGGTCACCCCCGGCCTGATCAACACCCATCATCACCTCTTCCAGAACCTCACCCGGTCGTTCGCGCCGTCGGTGTCCGGGACGCTGTTCACCTGGCTGCGCACGCTCTACCCGCTGTGGGCACGCCTCGATGAAGAGGCGGTGCACGTCTCCGCCTACGTCGGCCTGACCGAGCTGGCGCTCGGCGGCTGCACAACCACCACCGACCACATGTACGTCCACCCGCGCGGCGCCGGGGACCTGATCTCCGCCGAGATAGCCGCGGCCCGCACGCTGGGGATGCGGTTCCACCCGACGCGGGGGTCGATGTCACTGTCGGTGAAGGACGGCGGCCTACCGCCGGACTCCGTCGTCCAGGATCCCGACGAGATCCTCGCGGATTCGGCGGCCCTTGTCGCCGCCCATCACGACCCCGCCCACGGTGCGATGCTCCGCATCGCGCTGGCGCCCTGCTCACCCTTCTCGGTCAGCCCCGAGCTGATGCGGGCCACTGCCGAGCTCGCCGAACGTCTCGACGTGCGGCTGCACACCCATCTCGCCGAGGACCCGCAGGAGGACGACTACTGCCTGGCGACCTACGGCCGGCGACCGATCGAGCACTTCGACGACGTCGGCTGGGGCGGTGACCGGGCCTGGGTTGCCCACTGCATCTGCCCGAACCCGGCTGAGGTCGCCCGGCTGGGCCGGTGGGGAACCGGGGTCGCGCACTGCCCGAGCAGCAACATGATCCTCGGTGGTGGGCTGGCGCCGGTCGCGCAGCTGCGGGCGGCCGGTGTGCCGGTCGGGCTCGGCTGCGACGGCTCGTCCTCGGCGGACGCGGCGTCGCTGTGGCTGGAGGCCCGCACTGCGATGCTGCTCGGGCGGTTGCGCGGCGGGGCGGCGGCGATGTCCGCCCGGGATGCCCTTGAGATCGCCACCCGTGGCGGCGCGGGCTGCCTCGGGCGGGCCGGCGAGATCGGTGAGCTCTCCGTCGGCGCCGTTGGTGATCTGGTGGCCTGGCCGCTGGACGGGATCAGCTTTGCCGGGGCCCTGACCGACCCGGTGGAGGCGTGGCTGCGCTGCGGACCGGTCGCCGCCCGGCACACCGTGGTCGCCGGCAAGCCGGTGGTGTGCGACGGCCGGCCCGTCCACCCCGATCTCGACGAGATGCTGCGCCGCCACCGCGTAATCGCCGCACGCATCCAGGGGCCGCGGTAAGGGCGCTGTGCCCTCCTGCGCACGACGTCGCACGATCGACCTGCGATGATCGGGCCCGATAGGACCGACTTCGGAACCGTCCCCACCACGGCCAGGAGCGACGATGGCGACCGAGCCCACATCCGTCGAGAACTATCTGATCGACATGGACGGCGTGCTGATGCACGAATCCCAGCCTGTCCCGGGCGCGGACGCGTTTCTGCACGCGGTCACGGACGCGGGGCTGGGCTATCTCGTCCTCACCAATAACTCGATCTTCACTGCCCGCGACCTTGGAGTCCGGCTACGTGATGCCGGGCTGGCGATCCCGACCGAGCGGATCTGGACCTCCGCGCTGGCCACCGCGCAGTTCCTGCACTCGCAGCGCCCCGGCGGCACCGCGCACGCCGTCGGTGAGGCCGGTCTGACCACGGCACTGCACGACATCGGCTATGTACTGACCGACCGATCACCGGAGTACGTCGTCCTCGGCGAGACCCGGACGTACAGCTTCGAGGCGATCACCCGCGCGATCCGACTGGTCCGGGACGGAGCCCGGTTCATCGCGACGAACCCGGACCCGACCGGACCATCCACCGAAGGTCTCCTCCCGGCCACCGGCGCCGTCGCAGCTCTGATCACCAAGGCCACCGGGGTGGTCCCCTACTTCGTCGGCAAGCCGAACCCGTTGATGATGCGCAGCGCGCTCAACACCCTCCAGGCACACAGCGAGACCACCGTCATGATCGGCGACCGGATGGACACCGACGTGATCTCCGGCCTGGAAGCCGGGATGGAGACGGTCCTGGTCCTGTCCGGCATCACGTCCGCGACCGACATCG
>NZ_CAUVXO010000212.1:7095-8604 GCF_963555865.1 Protofrankia sp. Cr1 | reverse complement strand
CGTGCCGCGACGTCGGCCGGGTTGGACATCGCGCACAGTTGCAGGGAGAGGCATCCGCAACCGATGCAGGAGTCAAGCCCGTCGCGTAGGGCTGTCAGCGCGGTGATCTGGTCGTCGAGACGTGTGCGCCAACCGCGGGACAGCTTTGTCCAGTCCGCCTTGGTGGGCGTTCGGCCACCGGGTAGCTCCGCCAGCGCCGCGGCTACCTCGTCGAGGCTGAGGCCGACGTTGCGTGCGGCGCGGATGAAGGCGAGCCGGCGCAGAATGTGACGTTCGTACCGGCGCTGTCCACCGGACGTGCGTGCGGCGCTGAGGAGCCCCTCACGTTCGTAGTAGCGCAGTGCCGACGCTGCGAAGCCGCTGCGCCGAGCGACCTCGCCGACCGTGAGCAGGTCCGTGGACAGCATCGGTGCCTCCCTGGATCCGGGTGCCGATCCGATCGGATCTCTTGACTTAAAGCTAACTTCAACTACCAGTATGGCGTTCAATTGCTGCCACGGCAAAAGGAGACCTCATGCCGGTCGCACTCGTCACCGGAGCATCCCGCGGGCTTGGCCGGGCAACCGCCCGGGCACTCGCAGCCCGGGGCTGGTCGCTCGTCATCGACGCGCGGGGCGCCGACGCCCTGCAGACAGTGGCCGGGGAGCTGACGGCCGCCGCCAATCGTCCCAACGTCACTCGTCCCAACGTCACAGTCACGACCATCTCCGGCGACGTCGCGGATCCGCGACACCGGACGGCTCTCGCCGCCGCCGTGCACCAGCACGGCCGCCTCGATCTGCTTGTCAACAATGCGAGCGTGCTGGGGCCGAGTCCGCAGCCCGAGCTTGCCGATTACCCCTTCGACGAGCTGGCGCGTGTCTACGACGTCAACGTGTTCGCGCCGCTGGCGCTGGTGCAGCTCATGCTCCCGTTGCTGGCCGAAAGCGCCGGCAGCATCGTGAACGTCAGCTCGGACGCGGCCGTCGAGGCGTACCCGGGTTGGGGCGGGTACGGTTCGGCGAAGGCCGCGCTGGATCAGCTGACCGCGGTGCTCGCCGTCGAGCGGCCGTTGTTGCGCGCCTATTCCTTCGATCCCGGCGACATGCGTACACAGCTGCATCAGCAGGCATTCCCGGGGGAGGACATCAGCGACCGGCCCGCGCCGGAGACCGTGGTACCTGCTCTGCTACGGCTGGTCGATGAGCGTCCGGCCAGCGGCCGTTACCGCGTGAGGGACAGCACCGCTGTGGGTGACACTGCCGCGGTTGACACCGCCGTCGGGCCGGTGTCGTGATGACGGAGCGTCCCGTCGCCCGGACACGGTTCGTGCTGCCGGCGCAGGCAAGCGCGACCATGCCGCCCGAAGCACGAGGTCTGCGGCGCGACGGCGTCCGCCTGCTGGTTGCGGACGAGCTGGGAGTCCGTCATACCCGCTTCGCCGATCTGACCGACTTTCTCGAACCCGGCGATCTCATTGTCGTCAATACCTCCGCAACGCTGGCCGCAGCCGTTGACGGTCGGCGCGAC
>NZ_CAUVXO010000212.1:0-6898 GCF_963555865.1 Protofrankia sp. Cr1 | reverse complement strand
GGCTCCTGGGTGGTGGAACTCCGCCCGCCGGGACCGGCGACGGGGCCGGTCAGGGACGCGGTCGCAGACGAGAAGGTCAGCCTGCCCGCGGGCGCGTCCCTGACACTTGTGGCTCCCTGCTCCGAGGTTGCCAGCGTGGATGGCGGCGTCGCGGGTAACCGGCTGTGGCGGGCACAGGTTGACGTCGAAGGAGGCGTAAGCGCTTTCCTGGCCACGCACGGCCGGCCCATCACGTATAGCTACGTGACCGGTCGGTGGCCGTTGGAGTCCTACCAGACGGTGTTCGCCCACGACCCGGGCAGCGCGGAGATGCCCAGTGCGGGGCGACCCTTCACAACCGAACTGGTCACGTCCCTGATCGCTGCCGGAATATCGATGGCTCCGGTGACCCTGCACACCGGCGTGTCCTCACCGCAGGAGGGTGAACCGCCGTCGGCCGAACCGTTTCGTGTTCCGCCGTCGACCGCGCGGCTGGTCAATCTGACCAGGACGGCGGGCCGGCGGGTCGTCGCGGTGGGCACGACGGTCACCCGTGCGCTGGAGACGGTCGCACGGCCCGACGGCACGGTGCGGGCCGGGCAGGGGTGGACGGATCTGGTACTCGGGCCGGAGCGTCCGGCCCGGGTTGTCAGCGGCCTCGTCACCGGTTGGCATGCTCCGGGCGCCTCGCACCTGCTCCTGCTGGAGGCGGTTGCCGGCGTGGATCTCGTGGGGCGGGCCTACCAGGAGGCGGTCGGTGAGCGCTACCTTTGGCACGAGTTCGGGGACAGCGCCCTGCTATTGCCACGGCGGCACCGACCGCTGTCTTCCGCGGAAGACAGCGGAGAAAATATGGCGCCCGTGACAGATCAGTGGGTGTGATCCTGCGCTGATCGCAAGGTCGGCCGGGAGTGCCACCGACGCCGGACAATCGACCGATGTATTGCCCGAAGGTGGTCTGGAAAAGCGGGCACGAAATTCCGTTATATGGTGTTTATGATTCCCTCGACGGGCTGCTCCGGGAATCCGGGGCGGATAGTACCGAAAGCTCGCTCCTCGGTGTTCCGGCGACGTTGGCCGGCCCGCCCGACATCGCCCGCATCGTGGGTGTCGATGGTATACCGGTAGGATCGATCATTCTGTCGCCTCCGCGAAGAGGGGCATGATCATATCGCCTTCGGTCAGCTAGGAGTGCATTGTGATGAAGCGATCGACCCTGATGGTCGACGGAACTGGGCGAATGTTTGGAACTGTCTTTCTGGCGACATCTGTGATCGGCGCCGTCCTGGGCGGGACGATCAGTTATGTGACCGCGGACGGCACGCAGGCCGCTCCGCCCAGCACCGGTATCGCCGCTGTGGTGGTGGGCGCGTCGCCGTATGGCAACGCCGCGGTCCCGCCGGCCACCGCAGGTGATGTGGCGGCCTCGGTCATCGACGTTCCGCCGGGCATCGCGCTCGCCCCGGCCGCAGCACTGACGCCGCGTGCCGATGAGCCGGTCGCATCCGGCACCCAGCCTGCCACCAGCACCGACGCGGTTGCGGGCGGGTCGGCCACCAGCGGCACGGACCATGCGGGAGCGCCGGCGACGGCACCAACACCGGCGCCGGTCGCGTCGACCCAGAAGCCGGAATCTGATCCGGCCACGGCGACCCCGGCTCCCAGCGCAACGGCGCCGGCGTCGGCGCCGGCGCCGGCTGCCACGACATCCCCGTCGCCGGCATCGAAGCCGCCGCCTGCGGACGGCGGTCGGTGACGAGCTGACGCTCGTCATCCCGATTCATCGGCATTGCCGCGACGGCGATGTCCGGATTGAAATTATTGGCATGATTGCCGTGACCACCGTTTTTCACGGCGACGATGCGGTGTGTCACCATCACGTCGCGGTATGCTCCGCAGTGTCGAAGAAAAACGTGCCTGGCGGCTCGGACAGGAGATCTGAATCGGGCTCACAGGCTTTTCGGCCGGGCCAGGGGGTATATGAAGCCAGGTGTGTCCACGGTGTTCCGCAGGGCCGTCGGCGGCCTGGCTGGACTGTGGATGTGCCGCTTTTGCCCGTGCTGCCACGCGACCGGAGACGGCTTTGTTCCAGGAACGGCATAAAATGGTGCCCGGACGTTCTGGCTCGTTTATCATAAATATACCGCGATCTGTTTTCATCGGGCTGGGCAGCGGCGTCCTGTTGCTGGTTGCCTTTGCCTTTGCCGGGTCGCTGGACCCGCTTGCGCTTGCCGCGGTGTTCAGCTACCTGGCCATCTACGGCTTTTCGCTCGTTCTGCTGCGCCGGCCGGCGGCCCGGCGGCCGGACCCACCCCAGGTCGGAACCGACCGATTGCGTGGCGACGACTAGGGCCTGTCCGGTGGATAGTGGTCGATGTGCACGATGATCAAGAAGGCGGTCGGCAAGGCGGAGGACAGCGAGGTCCCCGTGCAGCGCGAAGCGGTGGATGGAGCGCGATCGATGGTGGTGTTCTACCGGTGTCGACCACCGGTCCGTGACCTGGGCCGGGGTCAGGTTGCCCGGACGCTGACCCGCGGGGTCGACACGGTGCCGTTGGTCATCCAGGTGAGGTCATTTTCGGTCACGCGCAGCCGCTCTGCGATCTCCTGGCTTGTCCGGCCGGACTCAACTGCTTCGCGAAGCGCCTGGCTACGTACAGTGCGCAATGATGTACGTCGGTCGCAGTTGGTCCAGATCAGATCGTTTGCTACGACGGCCCGCTCGACCGGGTCGGTGATGGCAAGCACCTCGTCATGGGATAGCACGCGACGATAGTGGTCGCTCTACGCCGTCCTGGCAATCCCCGCGTGAACGGTAGCTACCAGTTGTCCAGGTCGTCTGTCTGGTGATTCTACCGGATTGGTAGCACGCTGTTATTTAACTGCTACTCAGAGGACGCCACCGTGTTCCGCAGTGGGGTGCGTCCGCCGCCGGTCGTGACGGTCCCGCACGCGTAGGTAGATCTCCAGGGAAAGGTTGAGCAGGAGGTGCCCCTCGTGGGCCGGCCGGCGGAACGTACCCGGTTGGACGCCGAAGAGGCGGGCGGCTCGTTCGCGGCGCTGGTCGAGGGTGAGGGCGAGGGTGCCCGGCCACAGACACAGCATGATCCCGGTAGCTTCGCTGTGCGGCTTGTCCAGGGCTGCGACGGCTGCGGTGAGCAGGCGATGCGTGTGGATCGCGCGGTCGTGGAGTGTCTGGCGGGGCATGCCCACCTCGGCGGGCCAGACCAGGTCGATGAACTCCGGCGTGTACGTGATGAGCTCGGCGGGCCGGCCTCCGCGGCGGAGTATCCGCACGAGCTGGTGGTGAATCTGTTGCACAGTGGCGGTGTCCATCGGATGGTTCGGTCGTTCCCTTCCATGTGACCTGCGCGGACCGTCCTCGGTACCAGCTCCCGCCGGCTTCCTGCCAGGTTCCTGCCAGCTACCTGCCTTCTACGTGTTCCCGTACCCGGTTTTGTGCCGGCGTTGCGCTCGGAATCTGCCCGGTACAGGTGCTGAATTCTGCCATGGCCGCAATGTTGACTGTTGGGTGATGGGCAGAACGTGCGCTGGCGGTGGGACAGGCATGACGCCGTCGGGCCGCTCATCGATTGTCGCAGTTGCCTCAGGCGGGCAAGCGATCGGGAGGGTTGCCGATGAGCACAGAGCCGCATCCGAAGCCGCATCCGAAGCCGGCGGCGCATCCGGCGGCGCATCCGCCGCCGGGGCCGACGGCGGACCAGCCGTTATACGCCGCTGTCCGCTTCGCCGGTAACGACCGGTCCAGTGTCGCCGAGGTGGCGATTCTGTTCGAGAGCGCGGCCGCGGCCGACGATTATGCCCACAGGAGCCGGTGGGATGACTACCTCGTGGGCGCGGTCCGCTTCCATCTCCCATCGCGAACCTGTCGGGTACGATGGGTGGCATGATTCGGTCGGTCCCAGCCGGCAGCCCGGGCGTGGTGGGTCGGAAGGAAGATCCAGCGGGCAGGCTCTAAGTGGTGGTGCGGCAGGCAGCGATGAACTGGGTTAGCTCGTTCACACGATCCGAGCGGGCATCGACTGCGTGGTTTATCACCCGGATCAGGTGTTCGTAGGCGTCGGTATGATCGTAACGCGCGGTGTCTGCGATCCGCAGCGCCCAGCGCCAGTAGCCCTTGATCGTGTCTGCCAAGGGCATCCGGAATTGCGCTATCACGTCCCGGATCGGTTCCACTGCGGCATCGCCGTAGGTGCGCAGGTAACGTTCCACCATGTCAGCCATGAACGTGAAGTGCCGGGCCTCGTCCCGGCCGAGCCGGTTCAGAATTTCCCGTAGGACCTCGTCGGTGACAACGGCGCGTAGCCCCTGGTAGTAGAGCTGGGTCGCTTTCTCCTGTACGAGGGTGTAAGCGAAGTACGAGGCCGGATGCTCGTAGGGCAGAGTGAACGGTCGTCGTCCTTCCGCGGCAAGATCCAGGCGCAGCTGTTCGGGCTCGGCGAGTCCGGACGCTACCTGGTAGCGGAAAAGAGCGCGGGCGTGGCTGTCTTCTTCCTGCGCCCAGCGGACCGTGAAGTGGTAGAGCTCCCGGTTGCGCACGAAGTCCTCGGGGCTGACCTGGTCGTCCAGTGGAAAGCGCTGGTTGTAGAGGGCGAAGTAGCCGGGCAGGTGGTCCTCGATCATAGTGATGAAGCGGACCGCGGACCGCTGCCCGTCGGTCAGCATCCCGCAGTCCGCAGCGTCCCAGCTGAAGTCGGTCTCGACATCGAAACGGCGCGCGGTCGGTGCGGCGGCCATGAACGACGTCACCGCCTGCTCGATGTCGGCCGCGGGTAGCAGCGGGCTTGCCTCCCGCCGGGACGCAGGCGGGGTGCCGGTCGGGTCCATGACGGCCATCGTTTCTCCTGACGGGGTCATCGGGCTTTCCGACACGTCAGGGCGTAGTGCTTGGTGGTGTATCCCCATCCCGCGTTGGCGATTTCCAGGTAGCGTTCGAGCTGGGCCGCCAGACCGGGCTTGATCTGTTCGATGTCGGCGGTGGCGGCGCGGACGTTGGTCAGCCAGTCGTCGATCGTCTGCCGGTAGTCCCCGGTCAGGTCGTCGAGGCTGGTCAGGGAGAAGCCGGCGTCCTCGGCACCGCGGACCAGCTCGGACACCGGCCGCAGGTCTCCCCAGCCGAAGATGGCGTCGCCGACGAACCGGGTGCCGGCGCGCTGGTGGAACGTGGTGTGGGCGGCCGTGTTACGAAAGCAGCTCTCCGACACGTACAGGGTGCCGCCGCGCCGGAGCAGCGCCCGTGCCCGACTGAACGCAGCGGTCAGATCAGGCATGTGCACGATCGATCCGAGCATCGTCACCGCATCGAAGCCGCCGGCGGGAAAGTCGGTCTCCTCGAAGTGCCCCTGCACGGTGGTGACTCGCTCGGCCACCCCGAGCTCGTGGGAACGGTTACGGATGTAGGCGTGCTGGCGTCCCGCCGGGCTGATTCCGACTGTCTGGCACCGGTATTCACCGGCCATGAACAACAGCAGCGAACCCCAGCCGCAACCGACGTCGAGCAGCTGCTCGCCGCCGCGCAGACCGAGGCGTTGCGCGACGAAGTGCAGCTTGTTGACCTGGGCCTGCGCGAGTGTGTCCGACGGTGATCGGTACAGGCCGGAGCTGTACTTACGGGAGGAGTCCAGGAACAGGCCGAAGATCTCCGGATCGAGGTCGTAGTGCTGGTTGGTGTCGGCGAGGGCGGCAGCCGCGTTGGTCGCCGTGGTCGCCGTGGTCGCCGTCACGCTGGATCCAGCGCGAGGGCACCCGCGACCACCAGCGCGACGTCGTTGATGGACGAGAGACCGAAGACGTCCTCGTCATCCAGCTCGACGTCGTAGTGCCGCTCGATCCTGGCGATCATCCGGAGGACCTTGACCGAGTCCGCGCCCTGCATCGACCGCAGGTCGGCGGACGGGGCCACGCCGGCGGCGGCAAGGCCCAGCTCCTCGGTCACGATCCCGGTGACCGTGGCGACGATCTGCTCATGGCTGACGGACATCAGTGCTCCTTCGGGGGATGGGGGTGGCTGGTTCATGCCGGCGAGCGTCATGCCAGCGAGTCAGCCAGGGCCCGCCGGATGCGGGCGCCGCTGCCGAGGTCCAGACCGGTCAGGGTGCCGAAGGCCCGGCGGATCTTCACCTGGAGGCGGTCGAGCTCGCCGTCGCCGGCAACCTGCTGCAGGAAGAACTCGAACCCGGTGTCGATCGTCTCGTGGCCGAGAAGTTCGGGTAGCTCGCTCTTGAAGACGCTCACCGGATGCTTGATCCGCGCGTCAGAGGTGTAGACGTGCAGCGTCTCAAGAACCGACGGCAGTTCGTCCGGGTGCGCCGCCAGCCGCTGACGAGTGAAGTGGATGAACTCACGGGCGTGTGCGGCCTCGTCACGGCTGGCGGTACGCATGATTGTTTTCAGTACCGGTTCGGTGACCCAGTCCGACAGTGCCCGGTAGACGTGGTTCACCGTCAGTTCCGAGACGATGTTAGTTGCCAGGGTGGCGGCCGGTGTGGTACCGGGAGCGTACGGTTCACGCATCGCGTCGACCGGGGCGGTGTCGACGGGGACGTCGAGGGCCGCAAGCCAGGCCCGGAAGGCGTAATGGTGCTGGAGCTCCTGGTATCCCCAGATCGCCACGAAGGCCGAGAAGTCGTAGTCGTCGACGAATTCGTTGAGGAAGCCGTGCTGGGCCGCGATCGAGTTGGCCTCGCCCATCACCGCGCTGCGGGCCATCGCGACGTGGTCGGGATGCACCAGGTCGCGATCGATCTGGTCGAGTGGGAGGTCGGTGAGCCGCCACTGGTGCCGCTCATACTGCCGGAAGACGTCATAGCTGTGCATCGGGTTCCCTCGGTCTTGATCACGCTGGCTTGATCACCTGGGTTTGGTCACGGGGCTTGGTCGCGGTGCTGGAGCACGTGGG
>NZ_CAUVXO010000211.1:8828-9351 GCF_963555865.1 Protofrankia sp. Cr1 | reverse complement strand
TCGACGCGCGCGGCGGCCCATCCGACACGGCCCTCGTCCCGCCAAGCGAAACCGCCCGGTCGCGACGACCAGACGCTGGCCGCGGAAGGAGCCCGCTGATGCTGCGCAACTGCCTCGTCGTCGCCGTCGAGGGCACCCACGCCTCCGGCAAGACCACCCTCACCCACGCCCTTGCCGCCTACTACCGGGAGCGGGGTGTGCACGTCGCCTGCGTCCCCGAGCCGGCGCGCAACAGCCCGTTCATCGAGGAGATCGTCGTGCACGGCCGCGGCGAGTTCGACCTGGAAACCGAGGTCGACCTGTTCGCCGCCCAGCTGTCCAGCCAGCTTCGCACCGCCCGCCAACACGCGATGATCATCTGTGACAAGACGATCGCGAACGTCCTGGCCTACGCCTGGCTCGTCCTGCCCGGCGGCCCGGACGGACCCCACGCACCCGTCCTACGCGCGATGGAAGCCTTCTGCCGGGCCTGGGCGCCCGTCTACGACGCGGTGTTCTACTGCTGCGACAAGTTCGACCAGCA
>NZ_CAUVXO010000211.1:5981-8111 GCF_963555865.1 Protofrankia sp. Cr1 | reverse complement strand
TATCACCTACTCGTCGTCGGGAGAGACTGCCGCCATGGCGTACGCCAGCGTCATCGATGTCATGTTGCTGCTTATCCGTGATAACGCGGTACTGCTTGCGCTTCGATCCGGTACTGGTTTCGCTGATGGTGAGTGGAATGTCCCTTCTGGGAAGCTGGAAGCCGGTGAGGACGCCGCCGCCGCGCTCATCCGGGAGACCCGTGAGGAGATCGGCCTCATCCTGGACCGCGCGTCGCTGACGCTCGCCTCGACCGTCCACTTCCGCAACGACCGCGCCGAAGGGCGCCTCGGCCTGTTCTTCCGTCCACAGTGGTGGGACGGCGAACCGGTCAACGCCGAACCACACAAGTGCGCCCGCATCGCCTGGTTCCCCCTCGACGAGCTCCCTGACAACACCTATCCCTACACCCGCATTGGCGTAGATCTTTATCGACGGCGGGAGAACTTCGCCGTCTCCGGATGGGAACCCTCGAAAACATGAGAAGGGATAACCGCACACGTCCATCGCCGTCTCATGGGCTGATGCCGCCGGTGCCCTTGTGGCGACAGTCGGTCTCTGCGGTTTATTCTCGTCGGCCCGGCGGTCGTCCCGCTCCACCACGGACCGTTCTCACCCCGACCGGTGTCGTCCGCTTGCCCAAGGGGACCGTCCGGTGCACGGGTGGGCGATGGAGAAATGGCGATCATGCGTGGGTGTCCTTCGTCTACCACCGGCGATCACGCGACGTGGCACGACCCTGTCGTGCAACCAATCCGACCATCCAGCCGGAATGATCTTCCTTCTTGGTGTGCATCTTCACAGGTCACGGCCCTCGGCGATGCCGAATCGAAGCTTCTCGCTGGAGGGAATGACCCGCAGGCGTTCATCCGGGACAGTGACACCACCTTGCCTGTTCTTGCCATCCTGGACGGTCCACAATCCTGATGAGGGTTGCGAGGACGTCCCGTAGTGAACGGAACCCCATCCCATGCCCGAGGACCAGGGAGACCAGACTCCGGTCGGTATCGACGTGAGCGTTCCCCATCCCGCCCGCCTGTACGACTACTACCTGGGCGGGAAGGATAACTTCCCCGCCGACCGTGCAGCGGCGGAAAGGGTCCTCGACGCCGCACCCGAGGCCCGGCTCATGGCACGGGAGAACAGACGTTTCCTGGTCCGCGCGGCCCGGTTCCTCGCGGCCGAGTGCGGTGTCCGCCAGTTCCTCGATATCGGCACCGGTATTCCCACCAGCCCGAATCTTCATGAGATCGTCCAGGATGTCGCCCCGGCGTCCCGGATCGTCTACACCGACAACGATCGGCTCGTCCTGGCCTACGCCCGTGCCCTGCTCACCAGCACCCCCGACGGCGTTACCGCCTATCTCGACGCCGACCTGCGCCATGTCGACCGCATCCTGTCCGCGCCGGAGGTGACCGAAACCCTCGACTTCACCCGGCCGGTCGGTCTTTTCCTCGTCGCGATCCTGCACTTCATCACCGACGAGGAGAACCCCGGCACCATCGTGAAAAGCCTTCTCGACGCTCTCCCCGAGGGTAGCTACCTCGTTCTGTCCCATGCGACCGCCGATCTGCGTCCCACGGCGGCGGAGGACGTCGTGTCCACCTACCGCAGCGCTGCGATGGCACTCACCCTGCGGGCCAAAGCGGAGATCGCGAGCTTCTTCGACGGAACCGATCTCCTCGACCCCGGCCTGGTCCAGGTGCCGACGTGGCGGCCCACCGACGAGCTACCCCCTGGCCACGAGGACGTCTGGATCTATGGCGGGGTGGGCCACGTAGCTCGTCAGACCGTTCGCTGAAATGAAGACAAGCGCCGAACTCGCCGGCGCGCAGCGTACGCAGGCTGCGCACGGCCGGCATCACGACCACCGGCTCGTTTGTCGCGGGGTCTCATGTCCGCCCCGCCCGCGCAGCTACCTCGTGACCTCTCATCGCACAGAAAGCCCGAGGTCCTCCTCGGTCTTTCTCTAATCCGAAGGATGAGCATTCATGTCCCTGGTGCAGACCGAGCGTGCCGGTAGTTCACAGGATGCCGATCGGCCCGAGGTGCGCGTCGCGATCGTCGGCGCGGGCGAGCAGGCGGTGACGCACCTCCTGCCCGCGCTGCGGCATCTCGACGGCGTCCGTCTG
>NZ_CAUVXO010000211.1:0-5801 GCF_963555865.1 Protofrankia sp. Cr1 | reverse complement strand
ACCGCCCTGGTGGACCTCGATGATGCCCTCGTCGACCGAGTCGCGGACCGGTTCGGGGTCCCGTACCGCTTCGAGTCCGTCGACGCGCTGTTCAGCGAGGTCGCGGTGGACGCGATGATCGCAGCCTGCCCTCCGCAGGCCCACGAAGAGATCGCCCACGCAGCTATCGAGCGCGGTCTCGGGGTGTTCCTGGAGAAGCCGCCGGCAGTGTCCACCGTGGGTCTGCGGCGGCTCGCGGATGCCGCCGAGCGGCGTGGGGTTACGACGGGCGTCGGGATGAACATGCGCTATGCCGGCCCCTACCTGCGGATTCGGGAGCTGCTGACACAGCCCGAGGTCGGCATGCCGGTGTCGGTGACCGTCCGGCACGTCGCAAGCAAACCCCGCGGGGCGCTGTGGGGGCTGCCGCCGTTGCGGAGTTTCCTGCTCGCCCAGGCGATCCATCCGTTCGATCTCCTGCTGAATCTGACCGGGCCGGCGATGACCGTGGAAACCGTGTGTTTGCATGACGGGACGGACACCCTGGTTTCCGTGCAGACCCAGTCCGCGTCCGGGGCGGTCGGCAGTGTATTGACGGGGACGTATGCGCCTCGGTTCGAGAGCCGGGTGGAGATCCTCACCGACGCCGGAGTCGGGATTGCGCTGACGGGGTTGGCGGAACTGACGGTGACGGGGTTGCCGGCCGCGTCCGCGGCGGGCGGGTCACGGGGCTGGTCGCAGCAGTGGCGTCCGAGCCCGTTGGACACCGGCTTCGAGCGGACCGGATTCCAGCACGAGCTGCGGGCGTTCCTGACCGCTGCAACGTCCCGGTCGCCGTTCACTCCCGGGCTGGCCGACCTGCTTCCCACGTTCGAGCTGTTGGACCTCGTGGAGCAGAGGGCCGCCGCGTGAGCACAGAAGTCCTCGATACCGCCCATCCGCTGCTCGACGAAACGGATAGCGCCGCCGTAATGGAGGCGCTGTCGACGAGGGACCTTTCCGGTACGGCGCCGGTCGTCGCCACCTACGAGCGCGCGCTGGGAAGAACGTTCGGGGTAGGGCATGCGGTGGCCTGCTCATCGGGTACCGCCGCGATCCACTTGGCGCTGCTGGCCCATGGCATCGGACCTGGTGACGAGGTGATCGTGCCGGCGACCGCGCCGGTGATGACCGCGATGCCTGTCCTGGCTGTCGGTGCCCGGCCGGTCTTCGCCGATGTCGCCGACAGCGCGTCCTTTGCGCTCAGCCTGCCCGATGTACAGTCCCGCCTCAGCCCCCGCACCCGCGCGATCATCTCGGTGGCGATGTGGGGCTACCCGGCGGACGGCGATGCGCTGGCGGCCCTGTGCGCCCGGCACGGACTCATCCTCGTCGAAGACGCCGCGCAGGCGCACGGCAGCCGCACCGGCGACCGGCTCGTCGGGACTCGCGGCCGGGTAGGTGCCCTTAGCACCCACGAGCGCAAGCTCATCAATACCGGTGAAGGAGGTTTCCTTCTCACCGACGACACGGACATGGCCCGCCGGCTGGTCGCGTTGCGCAACGCCGGAAAGATCGCCAGGGGTGAAGAGTTCGGCCGCTGTTTCGGCTTGAACTTCAAGTTGCCGGCGCTGTCCGCGGCGCTCGGTGTGAGCCAGCTGGCCCGCTTCGGGCAGCGGCTGGCTACCCGGCGGGTGATCCAGGCACGTCTGGCCGCCGCGCTGGCCGGCGTCGCTGGTGTGACGCCCTTCCCGGTCCGCGACGGGACCGCGAACGGGTACGCCGTGCTCTTCCTCGCCGACGACCCCGCGATGGCGAGTCTGCTGGGTGAGGGCCTCGGCGAGGCCGGGTTCGTCTCCGACCCGCACCGCTATGCCTACCGGCCGCTGTACCGCTATGACGCGTTCGCTGACATCCCCGCCGACGATTGTCCGAATGCCACGGCTTTGTGCTCCCTGTTGGTCAGCCTGCCCTGCCACGAAGGCGTGGCACCCACCGACGAACAGCGGATGATCTCTACGATCCGCCGGGTCCTCGAATCATGAGGGGGGCTCGTCACGCGACCGCCAGCGTGTTCCTCCTACACCAGCCCGCCCCTGGCCGGCGGTGGATGCTGGGGCTGATCCGCCATCCCCGCTACGACCGGTGGATGCTTCCCGGCGGACATGTTGAACCGAGGGAGAACCCGGCCCAGGCCGCGCTGCGCGAGGTCGCCGAGGAAACCGGCCACACCGCTGCCCTGGTGGCCCCGCCGCATCAGATCCCGGTGCCCTGGGGGTTCGGTGGCGACGGGGAGACGGCCGTGGCGATGCCGTGGTGGATCGTGGAAGAACCTGTTGGAGCCGACCGGCATCCGGAACCCCACATTCATGTGGATCACCTCTACGTCGGCTTCGTCGATCTCGATGTGGCTGTCGACCCCGGCGAAGGGCAACTCCCGCGGCGGTGGTTCGGCGCCGAGGAGCTATCGGGACTGGACATGTTTGATGGCACCCGCCGGCTGGCCACTGACGTCCTGAACCAGGCCGCAGCCGGCCGACTGACCGCGGCCGGTGACGCCGGGCCCCGGCCGGGCCGCCGACGGCTGCATACCCGCCTCTGGAGCCCGATGGGACGGGTACGCCGGTGAGCCGGGTTCTGGTCGTCGCCGCGCACCCGGATGACGAGGTGCTCGGCTGCGGCGGCAGCATCGCCCACCACACCACCGCCGGCCGCACCGTCGGCGTGCTCTACCTGACGTCCGGCGAGCACGCCAGCCCCACCGTCGCCCCTGACCAGCTCGGGCCGATCCGGGAACAGGAAGCCATCGCCGCGACCGGTGTCTTGGGCGTAGCGGCGGATGAGCTGACATGGCTACGGATTCCCGACGGCGGCGTGGACGTCCGCGATTCCGACCAGGTCGGTGCCGTGATGACGGTCCTGCGCCGTTTCCAGCCCACGCTGCTATACATGCCGCATCCCGATGACGGTTCATTTGACCATCGGGAAGCAGCCGCCCTGTGCCTGCGCGCGGCGGGGATGGCCGGCAGCGCCAACTTCCCCGAATGGGGCGGCGGACCCTGGTGGACCCCGACGATCCTGGGCTATGAGGTGTGGAGTCCCATCGCCGATCCGGTCTACCTCGAAGACATCACCGACACCCTTGAGGCCAAGGTGACGGCGTTGTGGTGCTACCGGTCGCAGACCCAGACCGCGAAAGGCGCAGGGCAGGCCGACTACGTCGGCGAACCAGCCCGCTATCTGGCCGGCTACCGCGGCGCGATGACCGGCGGCGGCTTTCGGGAAGCATTCACCGTGCACCGCCTCGGAACGGTCCCGCTATGAGCCCCCAGAATCGGCGGGCGCCGTGGGCGCGGCTGTGCTGGGCCGCAGCCGCGGCCACCACTGTCCGCGGCGTCCAGGGAACAATGGGCACCTACTCTTCGCTGCGCTGGCTGCACGCGGCGAGCCCTGATCGCTCCGAACCGACATCGACCGTGCGGGCGCGCCCGTTCTTCGTTTTGATCATCCCGATGCTGCGCGAGCAGGCCCTGATCGGCGATACGGTCGCCTGCTTCAGCCGCATGGCCGCCACCTACGGCCCCGCGTCCGTCGTGGTGGTGACCACCGCACGCGAGGACGCCGAACACGACCGGTCTGGCGCACGCCTACCCGAACTCGCGGCGGCCCTGGCCGCGGGCACACCGGCGTTCCGCCTGGTCCGGGACTTCCGAGGAGTGCTCCCCGTTCCGGTGCTCACGACACTCGCGCAGACCTGTCGGGGGCAGAGCGCCGCGGACTGCGCGGCCACGGTCCAGGCCGAGTTCGACGCCCTGCCCACCACGAGCCAGCTTGCGGCGGCACTCGCCCGTGAGCACCCCTCGGTCCGTCACCATCACTACCCCGACCCTCGGGGCACGATGGCCGACCAGATCAATCACGCCGGGCGTGTCGAACTCGACCGGCTCGCCGCCGCCGGCATGGACATGACGCTGGTGTACCTCGCCCAGTACACCGCCGACTCCCGCCCCGAACCCGCCACGCTCACCACCGCGGCCCGCCGCATCACCGACCTGCACGAGGCGACCGGAAGCCCGCCATGCGTCCTGCAACAGTCCGCGCTATTCCTCGCCAACCTGCCCACCTTCGCCCGGGGCCCGGCCGGCTGCTACCTCACGGGTACGGCGTTCCTCCAGTCTCGGTGGAGCCTGGCCCGAGAGATCCCCACCTGGCGCCGCCACCGCCACCAGCAGGGCACCCGCCGCCGTGCGCGCCCAGGCTGGCCGCGGTACGCCCACTGCACCGGCCACGGCCTGTTCCTGCACGGTGCCACGTTCCTGCGCTGGGGTGGGCTGCCCACCCGCACGATGAACGAAGACCTCGCGTTGGGATTCCTGCTTTCGGCCGCTGGCATTCCGATCGACCCGATCCCCGCCGTCGAATGGGCCGACAGTCCGACCACACCCATGGAGGTCATCCGGCAGAAGCGGCAGTGGTTCTGGTCCTACGTCGACTACCCGACCCTGCTGCGTATCGCCGCCGACGGCGGACTGCCCGGCGAGCCCGTCGCAAGTACGGGGGTCCTTGGGCTGCTCGCCGCCCAGGGCCTTGGCCGGGGAGCCATCTGGCTGGCGACCTCACCCACGCTGGCGGCCACCTGCGCGCTTCCGCTGTTCGCCCGCCGTCCCGCCCTCGGTGCGCTGGCCGCAGCTGCGGCGGCCGGGATCTACCTCGCACCGGCTTATCTGATCGTCGAGGAGATCCGCCGACGGGGCCTGCGATCCGAACGTCTCCGCCTCCGCGAGGTCGCCGGAACGCTCGGCGCCTCCCTCACTCACAGCGCCGGGCCCTGGTGGTGTCTCGCCAACGGTCTGCACCGGGCCGTCACCGGCCACACCTACATCCACGACAAGACCGAACGGTGAACCGTCCATGACCACCACTACCGCGGAGCGGCTTGACCGTCTCGTCGCCGACCTAGTCGTCACGCCGCCCGTCCTGACAGACCATCGGAGCACCTGGCGGCGGGTGTCGGCCGTGCTCACGACCTACAACCGATGCCCGTTCGACCCGTCTGCCGGCCGGCTCCACGACAACCCGCTGACCTGGGCGTTGGACACCCTGCGCGGTCAGGCCGGTGACACCCTCGCCGAGATCGTCGTTGTCGACGACGGCTCCACCGACCACACCGGTGACGTGCTGGACCACTACACCGCTCTGCCGGGCGAGGTTCCCGTCCGCGCCGTCCGCCTAGCCGCGAACGCCGGGATGACCGCTGGTCGGAATATCGCGGTCGAGGCGGCGTCGTGCGACTGGCTGCTGTTCGGCGACGACGACTGCCTGTTCAGTGCCCACTATGCCGCCGGGGCTGCCTACACGCTCGCACGTCTTCGAGACAGCGACCGAGCGGCCGGGCTGGTCATGCTGCCGTTCTACTACCGAGCCCTCCGACCCCGGGACGTCGTCGACCTCGACGAGATCGGCCGCCTCGACCTGGGCACCGCCCACTTCTCCACCCGGTTTCACGCCTTCCCATCGGCCTACCTCGACGGACCAGCACCCCTGCTCGATGCGGCCAGTGGCCTGCTGGCCCCGCTGCCGGTCCATCTGGTCGGAGGGACGTTCCTCACCGACCGCGCGCTACTGACCCGTGCCGGTGGATTCAGCGACCAGACCGGATGGCGCAGTGCCTACGCCGAAGCGCTATACCTGTCCGCCGACCTCACCCGCGCCGGTGTCGGAATGTACTTCGTCCCAGACCCGCGGCTGTCCGCCCCCCACCTGAAATTCGGCACCGCAGGCCGGTTTCCCATTTATCCCGCCGACCTGGACACCGTCGTGCCCATCCTCGACCGGCCCTTCGC
>NZ_CAUVXO010000210.1:7673-8765 GCF_963555865.1 Protofrankia sp. Cr1 | reverse complement strand
AGGACGGGTAGCTCGCGGGCGAATGAACCCCTGCCGCCGCGACTGCCCCGGCCTCGGCCCAGGCCCAGACGCCCGCGCCGTGGGGTGGGCGCCGGTGCGGTCGGATCCGTCGCGACCCCCTGGGCGTCACCACTGGTCACGGGCTCCGCACTCACCACCGGGTCGGATGCCTCGGCCGGCAACGTCACGGCCTCTTCCCCGCGGCCGTTCGCCACGACGGGCCCAACAAGATCATGTGCAGCGTGAGCGGCTTCGCCGTCATGCCCCGTCTTCTGCCCGAAGCCGTCCTGCTGTGCCACGCCGTCCTGTTGCCCCAAGCCGTCATCGGGCGATCCCTGGCCACTGGCCGGAACAGAATTGTTCCAGCGCGCCGGAAGACTCTGCTCGGCTCCACTCACCGCGCCACCTCATGGGTTGGCCGATATCGGCCGAATTTGATGATCTTCACCGTGGTATCCGATCGGGACCGATCGCTGACCACCCTACGCGCACGGTCCGCCCCGGCGACGACACGGTGACGTAGAAACGGACAACGCACGGCCAACGGCTGCGCCACTCCACGCAAAGTTCAGCGTCCAGCCGGCCGACGCTTTTCCTTGATCTTTGCAGCCTTGCCGCGCAACTCACGGAGGTAGTACAGCTTCGCTCGCCGCACATCACCACTGGTCACGATTTCGATCTTGGAGACGACCGGGCTGTGAACCGGAAAGGTTCGCTCAACCCCGACACCGAAACTGACCTTGCGGACCGTGAAGGTCTCGCGAACGCCACCGCCCTGCCGGCGGATCACAACGCCCTGGAAAACCTGGATGCGCTGGCGATTGCCCTCGACGACACGGACGTGGACCTTCAGGGTGTCGCCCGGCCAGAACTGCGGGACGTCGGTCCTCAGCGACGCGGCGTCGAGGCTGTCCAGGGTTTGCATGGCAGTCGCTTTCTCGCGGGGATGACGGGGATGAATCGACTACGGTCCAACCGCCAAAGACGATCCACTCATCTGGATCATGATGCCACCCAGCAGACATTCGAACTGGGACGGCGGACGGCCGGACACCGCATCCTACTGTGCCACACGACCAGCCGGGTCGGTGG
>NZ_CAUVXO010000210.1:0-7468 GCF_963555865.1 Protofrankia sp. Cr1 | reverse complement strand
AACAGATCCGGCCGGCGGTGTGCGGTCCGCGCCACAGCCACCTCCCGGCGCCACCGGCTGATGGCGCCGTGGTCACCGGAGCGCAGCACCGCGGGCACCTCGCGGTCGTGCCACACCGGTGGGCGGGTGTACACCGGCGGTTCCAGAAGCCCGTCGGCGAAGGAGTCGTCGGCAACGGACTCGGCGTTTCCCACCACACCGGGCAACAGCCGGGTGACCGCCTCCAGTATCACCAGGGTGGCGACCTCTCCCCCGGCCAGCACGTAGTCACCGATCGAGATCTCGTCGTCGGCCCACTCCTCAATGACCCGCGCGTCGATTCCCTCATAGCGGCCACAACAGAACACCAGCCACGGTTGCGCGGCCAAGCCGCCGGCGCAGGCCTGGGTGAAGGGCCGGCCGACCGGGGTCGGGACGATGATCCGCGGTCGCCGGCCACCGGCCGCGCCCGATTCGCTCACCTCGGTCAGCGCCGCCCACCACGGTTCCGGCCGCATCACCATGCCCGGCCCCCCGCCATAGGGGGCGTCGTCAACGGTCCTGTGCACGTCGCTCGCCCACTGCCGGAGATCGTGCAGATGAACGTCGAGGATGCCCCGCTCACGCGCCCGGCCGACCAGCGACAGTTCCAGTGGGCTGAGATACCCGGGAAAGATAGTGATTATGTCAACACGCATGGTCACTCCAGGTCGAACAGGCCTGGCGGCGGGTCGACCACGCACCGGCCGTCGGACACCTCGACGCTGGGGACGAACTCGCGCACGAACGGCACGAGTACCTCCCCCCCGTCTGGGCGGCCGACCGCGAGCAGCTCCCCGGCCGCTGTGTGGACCACATCGACAACCACACCGACGGCGGCGCCGTCCACGGTCACCACCTGGAGTCCGACGAGGTCGCGGTCCCACCACAGGTCGTCCGCGGCGTCATCGTCCTCGTCCGCAGCGGCACCCACGGCGTCGGGCGCAATGGTGAGGATCCGGCCACGCAGGGCTTCGGCGGCGCTACGGTCATCGACCCCCTCGAACCGTACGAGCAGGCGCCCGGCGTGCCAACGCGACCCGGCGATCACCAGCGGACCAGCGGCGGGGGTGTCGCCGTGAAACCGCGACCCCGGCGCGAAGCGTCGGTCCGGAACATCGGTCCGGACGTCGATCGTCACGTCCCCGCGGACGCCATGGGGACGCCCGATCCGACCGACGACGACCGGCGCATCGGCCGGGCTGCCCGAAGGCCGCCGACTACCGGTCGACGTCGACGACGTCGACACGCAGACCCCGACCTCCCACACCGGCCATGACCGTCCGCAGCGCGCGGGCGGTCCGCCCGCCGCGCCCGATCACCTTGCCGAGATCGTCGGGATGCACACGGACCTCCAGGGTCCGACCCCGGCGACCCGACTGCATGTCGACGCGCACATCATCGGGATGATCGACGATGCCCCGGACAAGATGCTCGAGCGCGGCCTCCAGCACTTACTGCCCCGCCGGAGTCGACGGCTCGGCCGCCGGCGCGCTCTGCTGCTGCTCGCCCGCGGGTGCGTCGTCCGTAGCCTTCTTGGCCTTCTTCGGGGTGGTGGCGGGCTTGTCGCCGAGACCTGCGGCTACCCGGGCCGCAGCCTGGAAGATCTCCCGCTTGTCGGGCTTGGGAGCCGCAACCTTCATCGGCGGTGGCGCCGGCAGACCCTTGAACTTCTGCCAGTCACCGGTGACCTTGAGGATCGCGAGCACCGGCTCGGTCGGCTGAGCGCCCACACCGAGCCAGTACCCGGCGCGTTCGCCGTCCACCTTGATGATGCTCGGGTCGGACTTGGGATGATACTGCCCGATCGCCTCGATGACCCGTCCGTCTCGCTTGGTACGGGCGTCCGCGATGACGATGCGGTAGTGCGGCTCGCGCATCTTGCCGAGACGCTGAAGTTTGATCTTGGTTGCCACGATTGTCGAACTGCTCCAGACGTACGTCAGTAGCCACTGGAATGCCACGGTGGGGACGCGGAACACCGGCAGCTGGGTTTTCGGAGCGTCAAAGCGGCGGAGAGGGCCACCGCGACGACGCCGATGGTGAGGAACCCATGTCGTTCCCATAGTTTGCCAGATCGCGAGCGCCGATACGCCCCCGGGCCGGTGGGCACTGCCCGGAGCATGTCAACGCTGTCTGCCGCGACCCCGCCCGGGCGGTAGCCCCCCCGGTGGCAAACCGCTGCCACGCATCAGGGCGGACAGGTCGGGCAGGGCCGCATCACCGGGCCCGGCCGGCGGGCCGCCGGGTAGGCCGCCCGGTGTGGCGCCCGGTGTGGCGCCCGCGCGCCGCGCCTGCGCTGCGGCCTCCTGCGCCTGCGTCTGCGCGGCGCGTGCGGCCGGATTGCCCTTGCGGTTCGCGCCCTTTCCCTTCTTGCCCGCCTTGCGGTTGGCCGCGCCCCGGCCGCTCTGCCCACCGCCGGGCAACCCCATACCGCCGGCCATCTTCTTCATGACCTTGCGCGCCTCGGCGAACCTGTCGAGCAGCTGGTTGACCTCGGTGACGGTGACGCCGGAACCTCGGGCCACCCGAGCCTTGCGGGACGCCTGGAGAATCCGCGGGTCGTGGCGCTCAGCCGGGGTCATCGACCGGATGATCGCAACCACCCGGTCGACGTCGCGTTCACCGATCTGGGACAACTGCTCCTTCATCTGCCCCATCCCGGGCAGCATTCCGAGCAGGTTGGCGATCGGGCCCATCTTGCGGACGGCGAGCATCTGGTCGAGGAAATCCGACAGTGTGAACTCCGAGGCGGCCATCTTCGCCGCCATCGCCTCGGCCTGATCGGCCTCGAAGGCCTTCTCCGCCTGCTCGATGAGGGTGAGAACGTCGCCCATTCCCAGAATGCGCGACGCCATCCGCTCGGGGTGGAAGACGTCGAAGTCCTCCAGCGCCTCACCGGTCGACGCGAACATGATCGGCCTGCCGGTCAGGTGCGCGACCGACAACGCGGCGCCACCGCGGGCGTCGCCGTCGAGCTTGGTGAGCACGACCGCACTGAAACCGACGCCGTCGGCGAAGGCCTGCGCGGTGGTGACGGCGTCCTGGCCGATCATCGCGTCGACGACAAACAGGATCTCGTCCGGCGACGTGACATCCCTGATGTCCGCCGCCTGCCGCATCATCTCGACGTCCACGCCGAGACGGCCGGCGGTGTCGACGACCACCACGTCATGGTGACGACGCCGCGCGTGTTCCACAGCGGCACGCGCGACCGCGACCGGGTCGCCCACCCCGTTGCCGGGCTCGGGCGCGAACACCTCGACCCCGGCCCGGGCGGCCACGACCTGAAGCTGGGTGACCGCGTTCGGACGTTGCAGGTCGGCGGCGACCAGCAGTGGCGTGTGCCCCTGGGCCGCAAGCCACCGGCCGAGCTTGCCGGCGAGCGTCGTCTTGCCGGTGCCCTGCAGGCCGGCGAGGAGGATGACGGTGGGAGGCGCCTTGGCGAACCGCAGGGTCGTGGTGCCGCCGCCCAGGATCGCGATGAGCTCTTCGTTCACGATCTTGATGACCTGCTGGGCCGGGTTCAGCGAGGCCGAGACCTCCGAACCCATCGCCCGCTCACGCACGGCTGCGATGAAGGCCCGAACCGCCGGCAACGCGACGTCGGCCTCCAGCAACGCCACCCGGATTTCCCGGGCGGTCGCATTGATGTCAGCCTCGGACAACCGCCCCTTGCCGCGGAGCGACGAGAAAGCCTTGTCGAGGCGGCTGGACAGGGTGTCGAACACGCGCACACTCCGAGATCGCTGGCGAACCGCAGCTCTCAGGGTACGCACCGGGACAGCGCTGCGGACAGCCCGACGAGGTACGCCCACACGGTGATCACGGTGCAAACCTGCAGCGATCACCGCCCTCCCCATCGAGGACGGCGGGTACACCTCGCCGGACATCACGGCCCGGCCACCGGGTCCGGCCGGGGTCCGAACCCCACCTTGGCACTGTAGGTCGCCGCGACGCCGGGTGAAAGAGACTCCCCGTGGCCACAGCGTGGGCCCCGACGACGCTCTGTCAGGGGTGCCCCGGTCAGTTCGCCGGATCCCCCAGCAGCGCGTCGACGAATGCCTCCGGATCGAACGGTGCGAGGTCGTCGGGCCCTTCCCCGAGACCGACCAGCTTCACCGGCACGCCGAGTTCCCGCTGGACCGCGATCACGATGCCACCCTTGGCGGTCCCGTCGAGCTTGGTGAGCACGATGCCCGTGATGTCCACCGCCCGGGTGAACACCCGGGCCTGTTCCACGGCGTTCTGCCCGGTCGTCGCGTCGAGGACGAGCAGAACCTCGTCCACGGGACCGATCTTGGTGACCACACGTTTGATCTTGGCGAGCTCGTCCATGAGCCCGGCCTTCGTGTGCAGGCGCCCGGCTGTGTCCACCACCACGGCGTCCGCTCCGACACCGATCCCTCGTTTGGCGGCCTCGAAGGCGACCGACGCCGGATCTCCACCCTCGGCCCCGCGCACCGTCTGCGCGCCGACCCTGCTCCCCCACGTCTCCAGCTGGTCGGCGGCGGCGGCCCGGAAGGTGTCGGCCGCGCCCAGCACCACCGTGCGGTCGTCCGCCACCAGCAGACGGGCAATTTTTCCGCAGGTCGTTGTCTTACCGGTGCCGTTCACCCCGACAACGAGGATGTTCGCCGGCCGGCCGTCCGCGGCCGCGTGCAGCGTGCGGTCCGTGCTGGTACCGATCTGGGCGAGCAGCTCGTCCCGCAGCAGGACACGCACATCCTCAGGCCGCCGGGCGCCGAGAACCTTGACCTTCGTGCGCAGCGACGCGACCAGCTCCTGGGTAGGTATCACGCCCACATCGGCGACCAGCAGGGTCGTCTCGACGTCGTCCCAGGCCTCGTCATCAAGGTTGTCCCGGGACAACAGCAGCAGGAGGCCGCGGCCCAGGCTGTTCTGGGACCGCGCGAGCCGCTCCCGCAGGCGGACCAACCGGCCCGCGGCCGGGGCCGGTACCTCCAGTTGGGCTTCCCGTTCAAGTTCCAGTTCGTACAGTTCGGCCTCGGCCTCGGCCTCGGCCTCGGGGATATCGACGGTCTCGACCGTCCGCCGGGGTGTGTCCCGTGGGATCTCGGCGTCGTCACCCACCCCGGGCCGGTAGTCCACGCCCGGATGCGGCCGGGCGCGGGTGGGCGGGATTCGACGTCGGCGCCGGGTGCCCAGCACCAAGCCGGCGGACGCGACAAGACCGAACACGACGATCGCGATGATGATGAGGACGTACTCCACGCCTCCGATCCTGACAGACCAGACGGTGGCTTACTCAGGCCGAAGCGTGTTCAGGCCGAAGCGCGTTCCCGGAGCCGCTGGCTGATCACCGTGGTGACTCCGTCCCCACGCATCGACACACCGTAGAGCGCGTCCGCGATCTCCATCGTCCGTTTCTGGTGGGTGATGATAATCAACTGAGATTTCTCCCGCAGACCTTCCAACGCCTCCAGCAGCCGACCGAGGTTGCGGTCGTCAAGGGCGGCCTCAACCTCGTCCAACACGTAGAAGGGCGACGGCCGGGCGCGAAAGATCGCGAGCAGCAGGGCGATCGCCGTCAGCGAACGCTCACCGCCTGACAACAGCGACAGACGCTTGACCTTCTTGCCCGGTGGCCGCGCCTCCACCTCGATTCCGGTGGTGAGCATGTCATCGGGATCGGTGAGCACGAGCCGGCCCTCACCACCGGGGAACAGCGTCGCGAAAACGATCTCGAACTCGCGCGCCGTGTCCTCGAACGCCGCGCGAAAGACATCCCGAACCCGCTCGTCGACCTCGGCAACGACCAGCAGAAGATCACGACGGGTGTTCTTGATGTCGTCGAGCTGCGTCGACAGGAACGACGCACGCTCCGTCAGCGCCTCGAACTCCTCAAGCGCGAGCGGGTTGACCTTACCCAGCCGGGCGAGTTGCCGTTCGGCCGCGGCCGCCCGCGCCGACTGCTCGGCCCGATCGAACGCGACGGTCTCGCCGTCGGGGGTGTCCGGCGGCACGGGCACGTGCGGTCCGTACTCGTTGACAAGATCGTCGGCTGCGATGCCGTGCTCCTCGAACGCCTTGGTCTCCAGCGTCTCCACCCGCAGGCGCTTCTCCGCGCGGGCGAGCTCGTCGCGATGGACGTCATCGCGCAGCGCGGCAAGCTCGGCGGCCCATGTCCGGACCTGTTCGCGGACCGCGGTCAGATCGGACTCGGTCTGCCGGCGAAGCGCGTCGACGCGTCGGCGTTCGGTGTCGGCGGCGACCAGGGAGTGCTCCAGTGCCGCGAGGGCGTGACCGGCGGCGTCGGCCACGGCCGCGGCAACGGTCGCCTGCCGCTCCCGGATCTCCCGTCGCCGGGCCGCCGCCAGCCGCGCGGCCCGTTCGTTCGCGGCGGACCGCACCAGCGCGTCCGCACGGCCGGCCAGCGCCCGGGCCCGTTCCTCGCTGGTACGCACCGCTAGGCGGGCCTCGACCTCCTCGCCACGCACGGCCGCGGTCGCGGCAGCAAGCCGGTCCCGCTGCTCCGGTGGCCTCTCTCCGACGTCGGGTTCCGACGATGTCGCGGCCAGCGTCGCCTCCAGCTCGGCCAGAGCGCCGTATGCCTGGTCACGGGCAGTTTCAGCCTGTATCCGGACGCGTTCGAGACGTTCGACCTCCGCGGCCCCCGACCGGTTCACCCGCTCCAGCTGGGACAGCTGCTCGGACAACGCCCGGTAGCGGGCGTCCGCGCCGTGCAGCGCCGCCGACGCGTCGTCGATCCCGCCGCGGGCCCGTTTCACCTCCTCGCCTGCCGCGGCAATGGCCCCACGGGCACGTTCACCGCCGGCGGCGGCCTCAAGCATCCGGGACTCCGCCTCGTCCGCCGCGGCCCGCAGCTCCAGCAGGGAGGGCGCGCGTGCGCTGCCACCGATGGCGAATCCGGGCCCGATCACGTCACCGGACCGGGTGACCACCCGGATGCCGGGATGCGCGCGGACGAGGTCAAGGGCGACCGCGAGGTCGGCGACAACCATGGTGGCGGCAAGCAGCCGCGCCACCCCCGCGGCATAGCGCGGGTCGCTGACCCGGACGAGGTCCGCGGCCCGAACCCCACCGCGACGCGCGTCAGGTGGCAGGGCAGCGGTGGGATCTGCACCGGGCGCCCCAACGCCGGACCCGTCGACACCGGACCCGTCAGCACCGGACCCGTCGACGACGAGCAGTGCCGCCCGCCCCGCGTCGACCGCGCGCAGCCACTCGAACGCGGCGCTGACATCCTCGACGGCGCCGACCGCCACGGCGTCGGCGGCCGGACCCAGTACGGCTGCGACGGCGGCCTCGGCCCCCGGCTCGACCGTCAGCACAGCCGCAAGGCGGCCCAGGACACCGGTGGGTCCCGTGGGTCCGGTGGGTCCCGTGGGTCCGTCCGGCTGGGCCGCAGCGGCGTCCAGCAGCGCGGCAGCGCCGTCCTTCGGCGTCAGCGACAGGGTGAGAGCCC
>NZ_CAUVXO010000209.1:0-8567 GCF_963555865.1 Protofrankia sp. Cr1 | reverse complement strand
GTTGTAGAGCTGGTTGTATGCGGAATGGTGCTCAGCCGGGAGGTTATCGCGGTAAGTGGTTGCGGGAACGATCACGACCAGTCGACTGCCCATCTCCGAGACGACTTCGGCGAATATGGCGTCCGCGCCATCTTACCACTTTCGTCGGCGGATACGCGCCGCTCGAGCATCTGCCACGCCAGTCGCAGCCACATAGAGATCACTGTGGCTGTAGTATTAGGAGTACCAGATCAGCTCTGGGGCGAGAACGTGGTCGCGGCCGTCGTCCCCGCCACCCGAACACGAACTCATCGACTTCAGCCGTACCCACATCGCCAGCTTCAAGAAACCCAAACAGATCATCTACCTCGACGCCCTGCCCAAAAACGCCTACGGCAAAGTACTGCGGCGCGAGGCACGCAAACTCGTGCTGCCGACGGACCTGCGCCCGGAGGTCTCCGCCCGGCAGGAGGCAAGCGCGCCGTAGCCGGGTCTGGTCGGATGTCCGCGCTGACGCTCCTTGCTGATCTCGGCGTACCGGCCACCGGTAGCATGTCGCACATCGGACGCGATCCAAGAGGATCCCAGCGGCGCCCGGGGACATCCGAACGTCCGGATCCGAAGCTATCGGACCCACAGAGCCAGCCCGTGGCACCAGAGTATGTCAATATGCTTTCCGCGCGTTCGCCGGCGTCCGCTTCCGGACAGGCCCGGATTCCGGACTCCCCTACCGGTCGGTGACCTGTACCTGCTACCGTTCCGCTCAATCTGACCGAAGGGTTGACCGTGACGGATGACGCTCGGGGTGAGCCGCTGATCATCATGGCGGGCGTCGAGAAATCGTTTGGTGGTTTCCGTGCACTCCACGAGATCAACCTCACTGTGCACAGCGGTGAGGTGGTCGTCGTCATCGGCCCTTCGGGATCGGGTAAGTCGACACTGTGCAGGTGTATCAACCGCCTGGAAACCGTGGACGCCGGTCAGATCATGATTGGCGGGGAGCGACTGCCCGACGAGGGGCGTGCCCTCGCGCGGTTACGCGCCGAAGTGGGCATGGTCTTCCAGTCGTTCAACCTGTTTGCGCACAAGACCGCGCTGGAGAACGTCACTCTCGGGCCGATCAAGGTCAAGAGAATCCCGCGGGAAGCGGCCGAGCGTCAGGGCCGGGAACTACTCGACCGGGTGGGCATCGGGGAAAAGGCAGACAGCTACCCTGCTCATCTTTCTGGCGGGCAACAGCAACGCGTCGCGATTGCCCGGGCGCTTGCCATGGACCCGAAGGTGATCCTGTTCGACGAGCCCACCTCGGCCCTCGATCCGGAGTACATCGCCGAGGTGCTCGACGTCATGACGGAGCTCGCCGGCGACGGCATGACCATGGTTGTAGTCACCCACGAGATGGGGTTCGCCCGGCGCGCCGCACACCGCATCGTATTCATGGCTGACGGTCGAATCCTTGAGGAAGGGACGCCGGAAAGCTTCTTCGACAACCCACGGACACCGAGGGCCCGTGATTTCCTGGCCCGTGTCCTCCCGCACTGATAGCGTGCCCCGCTATCCGGCGGCCCACCGGACTGTTCAACTGAGTTGTCCAACCGGGTTGCCGCACCGCCAGCTTTCACGGCCGACACATCCATTGAGAGGACAAACATGCGGATTCCACAGCCACCGGTCCGGCGCCGTCTGCTCCCGGCGCGCTCCATGCGACGGCGATGGTTCGCGGCGACCGCGCTCGCCTGTGCGGTCACGCTCGCCGTCGCCGGCTGCGGAGGCGACTCGACCGACTCGACCGACAAGGCGGTCGGCGCCGGGAGCTCACCCACCTTCGCCGCCGGCACGACGATGGCGAGGCTCGCCGCTGCGGGGAAGGTCACCGTCGGCACCAAGTTCGACCAGCCGTTGTTCGGGCTGAAAGGGCTTGATGGCAAGGTCGCCGGATTCGACGTCGAAATCGCGAAGATCATATCCGCCGGTATGGGGATCAACGAGAGTGGCATCACCTTCGTCGAGACGCCGTCGTCCCAGCGTGAGGGAGCGATCCAGCAGGGCAAGGTCGACTTCGTCGTCGCCACCTACACGATCAATGACAAACGCAAGCAGCTCGTCAGCTTCGCCGGGCCCTACTACCAGGCCGGCCAGGACATCATGGTGAAGAAGGACAACACCACCATCACCGGGCCGGAGTCGTTGCGTCCCGCGAACGCGAAGGTCTGCTCCGTCTCCGGGTCGACTCCGGCTGAGAAGATCAAACAATACGTCGACGCGTCCAACATCGTGCTCTTCGACGTCTACTCCAAGTGTGCGGATGCCTTGCGCACCGGCCAGGTCGATGCCGTCACCACCGACAACGTCGTCCTGTTGGGCCTTGCCGACGCCAGCGGCGGTGCCTTCAAGCTGGTCGACAAGCCCTTCACCACCGAGCCCTACGGCATCGGTATCAAAAAGGGTGACATCGCCTTCTGCCAGTTCATTCACGAGCAGCTGACCGCGGCGTCGGCGGACGGGCGCTACGCCAAGGCCTGGCAGTCCACGGCGGGTAAGGTCACCGGGACCACACCGACCCTCCCCACACTCGCCACCTGTTCCTGAGCTAAGATCACCACGGGAGCCGCCATGGGTGTCATCACCGACAACGTGGGCCTGTACGCCCACGGCCTGCTGGGAACATTGAAGATCTGCGGCTTGGCGGCCGTGGGGGCGTTGCTGCTCGGGATCGTGCTGGCGGTGTTCCGGGTGTCGCCCGTGGCACCCCTGCGAGCCACCGGCACCGCGTACGTCACGCTGGTCCGTAACTGTCCATTGACGATTGTTCTGTTCTTCTTTGCGTTCGGCCTCCCCGAGGTGGGCATCAACGGTGCCTATTTGGTTTTCGGTGTCGCCGGGCTCGCCGTTTATACCGCTGCGTTCGTGTGCGAGGCGCTACGCAGCGGTATTGGCGCGGTCGACGCAGGCCAGGCCGAGGCCGCGCGCGCGATAGGTCTCACCTTCGGTCAGTCGCTACGACTGATCGTGCTGCCGCAGGCTGTGCGGGCGGTGATTCCGCCGCTGGGCAGCGTCGCGATCGCAATGATCAAAAATTCGGCGATCCTCGGCGCCTTCGGGGTCGGCGGCGAACTTTACAGTGTGGCGAACACGCTGAACAGCGCCCGGGGTGAACCGGCACTGCCGGTCTACACCGGCGTGGTGATCGGTTATCTGATCATCATCATTCCCGCAGGTCTGCTCCTGGGGGTACTGGAGAAGCGTATGACGGTCGCCCGGTGAGCGCAGGCCATCTCTACGATGCGCCGGGCCCCCGCGGGCGACGGCGGATCCGTATCGCCACGGTGGTGGCGGGCCTGGCCCTGGTCGGCCTCGCGGCGCTCGTCGTACGGCGGCTCGCCGCGAACGGCCAGTTCGCCGCTGCGAAGTGGAGCCCGCTGTTCGACCCGAACGACGCGAACTTCGCCGACCTGTGGCGCCTGTTCGGCGGCGGTCTCCTGCACACCCTGACGGCCGCCGCCCTGGCGATGTCGTTGTCGCTGCCGTTCGGGGTTTTCATCGCGGCGACGAGGATCTCGGCATCCCGATGGTACCGCGGGATAATCGTCGGTACGGTTGAGATTCTGCGCGCCGTTCCGGTGGTTATCGCAATCTTTTTCGCGTATCAGGTTCTCCCCACGTATGGGATCAAGCTGCCGCTGTTGTGGTACATCGTCATCGGTCTCACAGCCTACAACTCGGTGGTCATCTCCGAGATCGTCCGGGCGGGTATCCTCGCGGTACCGAAAGGTCAGTCCGACGCCGCCGCCGCGCTGGGTCTCACTCGCACCCAGTCCATGCGGTTCATCCTGTTGCCCCAGGCGTTCCGATCGATGCTGCCAGCATTGATCAGCCAGCTCGTCGTGATCCTCAAAGACACGTCTCTCGGCGCGTTCATCGCCTACGAGGAGCTGCTGCGCCGCGGTCTGATCGCCATTCAGACACTGCACAATCCGATTCAGACATATCTGGTGATCGCCGCTATCTTCATCGGCATCAACTATCTCGCGAGCCGTCTGGCGATCTACGTGGAAGCGCGCCTGTCAACCCGGCGATCGGTGCCGCCCTCCGAAGATCCTCAGATCAACAGTTCGGTGCCGGCAACAGTCCCGTGACGGCAGTCATCCCGTCGACGGAAATGCACAGAGACGATGGTGGGTGCTCTGGACGACTGTGCCGCGCTGCCCGGCCCCGGCCCCGGCCCCGGCCCCGGCCTCACGCTGGCCAGTTCGACGGCGGCACCGGAGTTCCGTGGGCCGCGATCTCGCGGTCCAGCTGCGCGGGTCCGACTATGACCAGTGCCCTGGCTGGCTTGCGTCCATCTGGCGTGTCGATTCGCGGCTGTCCCGTTCGACCTGGGAGTGACAGGGTCGAGAGGCGACCGGCGAGATCAAGGAGATCGACGATGCCGAAGTACATGCTGATCATGCGAGGCACGGACGAATCCGTCGCGAAGATGATGGAGACGCCCTTCGAGCAGAGGCTCGAGACGGTGGGTCGTTTCAGTGAGGAGATGATCCGGGCTGGCGTGCTCGTCGCCGCCGAGGGCCTGGACGACCCGACCCAGGGCGTGGTGGTCGACTTCAGCGGCGAGACGCCGGTGGTCACCGACGGTCCGTACGGCGAGACGAAGGAGCTGTTCGGCGGTTTCTACGTGATCGACGTGGCCTCGAAGGAGGAGGCGGTCGAGTGGGCCAAGCGACTGCCGGCGGCTGCCGGCACGAAGTGCGAGATCCGCCGCGTGCCGAGCATCGAGGAGTTCCCGCAGGACAATGAGTGGATCATCAAGGAGCGGGCGTGGCGCGAGCGGACCGGCCAGCTCTGATGCCCGCGGCCACCGGCGGCCCGCCGAGCACCGAGTCGGCGCGGCGGGCCGTCGAGGCCGTCTGGCGGATCTCCTCCGCACGGATCGTCGGTGCGCTGGCCCGCTACACCGGGGACTTCGCGCTCGCCGAGGACGTCGCGCAGGCGGCGGTGGCGGAGGCGCTCGTCACCTGGTCGCGAGACGGTGCGCCGGCGAACCCGGTGGGCTGGCTGCTGTCGACCGCGCGGCGGCGCGCCATCGACAGCTTCCGCCGCCGGTCGGCACTCGACGAGCGCTACGCCATGCTCGCCGGCCAGCTCGCCGAGGGTGAGGTGAGCTCGGGCGCGGTGGCCCCGCGGGACCGGTCGGATGACCTGCCGTGGGATCCCGACCGGGTCGAGGACGACGTCCTCGCGCTGATGTTCGTGGCCTGTCATCCGGTGCTCTCGTCCGAGGCCCGGGTGGCCCTGACGCTGCGCACGGTCGGCGGCCTGGCGAGCGAGGAGATCGCCCGGGCGTTCCTCGTGCCCGTGCCGACGGTCCAGGCACGGATCACGCGGGCGAAGAAGACGATCGCCGCGGCGGGAGTGCCGTTCGAGCTGCCGCCGTCCGAGGAACGGCGCCACCGGCTCGGTGGTGTCCTGAGCGTGCTGTACGTGATTTTCGCGGAGGGCTCGACGGCGACGACCGGTGACCACCTGCTGCGTCCCGATCTCGCGTACGAGGCGATCCGGCTGGCCCGGATGCTGGCCGCATTGTTGCCCGACGAGCCGGAGGTGTGCGGGCTGCTCGCCCTGTTCGAGCTCACGGCCGCGCGTTTTCCCGCGCGCACCGGGCCCGATGGCGAGGCCGTGCTCCTGGAGGATCAGGACCGGCGCCGGTGGGACCGGTCGGCGATCCGTCGCGGTCTGGCCGCGATCGGCCGGGCCTCGGCACTCGGGCGTGGCCTGGGACCGTACGGGCTGCAGGCAGCGATCGCCGCCTGCCACGCGTCGGCGTCCTCGGTGTCGGAGACCGACTGGGAGCGTGTCGTGCTCCTCTATGAGGCGCTCGGCCGCGTGGCTCGGTCACCCGTCGTCGAGCTCAACCGGGCCGTCGCCGTCGCGATGGCGAATGGACCACAGCAGGCGCTGTCTATCGTGGATGAGCTGGTCGCCTCGGACCGCCTGTCGGGGTCGTACCTCCTCCCGAGCGTGCGCGGTGAGCTGCTCGTCCGACTCGGCCGGACCGCGGAGGCACGGGCCGAGCTGGAGCTCGCCGCCCGACTGTGCTGCAACGTCCGCGAGCGGTCGGTGCTGCTGCGCAAGGCGGCTGCGTTGGCGTGATATCGGTCCGCCTCCCGCAGAACTGATCTGAACGGTGTGGATCTCCAGAACCCTGATGTGGGCGGTGGTGGGCTCGCCGAAGCCGTCCGCATGAGAGGGTCGAATGCGCCTGACCCTCAGTCTGGCGCGGTGTTCCACCGCAGATGCCAGCCGGGCGGTCGATGACGATGAGCGCACACCCGCCGTCGTGATCAAAGCAAGGGTGGGATGATCAGGATATACCTTGAGATTGAGGCAAAGTATACGTGAAGCGGAGTATCGGTGACTGATTCGACCATCATCTACACCCACACTGACGAGGCCCCGGCCCTGGCGACGTACGCGTTCCTGCCAGTGGTCCAGGCATACGCCCGAGCGGCCGGTGTCAGTGTCGAAAGCCGTGACATCTCCCTGGCCGGGCGGATCATCGCCAGTTTCCCCGAGTATCTCGGGGAGGCTCAGCGCATCCCTGACGCGCTCACCGAGCTCGGTGAACTGGCCAGGACGCCCGGGGCGAACATCATCAAGCTGCCGAACGTCTCGGCGTCGCTTCCGCAGCTGAAGGCGGCGATCGCCGAGCTGCAGCAGCATGGCTACGCGTTGCCGGACTACCCTGACGACCCGAAGACCGACGAGGATCGGGCCATCCGCGTCCGTTACGACACGGTCAAGGGCAGTGCGGTCAATCCGGTGCTACGCGAGGGCAACTCCGATCGCCGTGCCCCTGCGTCGGTGAAGAACTACGCCAGGACCCATCCGCACCGGATGGGCGCGTGGCGGTCCGACTCGGGGACGAACGTCGCCACCATGGTTGCCGACGATTTCCGCTCCACCGAGCGGTCCACGGTCATCACCCGGGACGGCTCGGTGCGCATCGAACTGGCGGGTGACGACGGTGCCACCACCGTCCTGCGTGCGTCCGTGCCGGTGCTGGCGGGCGAGGTCGTGGACGCGTCGGTGATGCGCGTGGCCGCGCTGTATGAGTTCCTTGCGGCACAGATCGCCCGGGCCAAGGCCGAGGGCGTACTGTTCTCGGTGCACCTGAAGGCGACGATGATGAAGGTCTCCGACCCGATCATCTTCGGTCACGTGGTGCGGGCCTTCTTCCCGGCGACGTTCGCCGCGTACGGTGCGACGCTCGCCGCCGCAGGCCTGAGTCCGAACGACGGGCTCGGCGCCATCCTCAAGGGCCTGGAACAGCTGCCCGAAGGCGCGGAGATCAAGGCCTCCTTCTCCGCCGAGCTGGCTGCCGGGCCCGCCCTGGCGATGGTCGACTCCGACCGCGGCATCACCAACCTGCACGTGCCCAGCGATGTCATCGTCGACGCCTCCATGCCGGCCATGATCCGCACCTCTGGTCGCATGTGGGGGCCGGACGGCCAGGAGGCGGACACCCTCGCCGTTCTCCCCGACAGCAGCTACGCCGGCATCTACCAGGTCGTCCTCGACGACTGTCGGGCGAACGGGGCCTTCGACCCCGCGACGATGGGCTCGGTGTCCAACGTCGGTCTGATGGCGCAGCAGGCCGAGGAGTACGGCAGCCACGACAAGACCTTCGAGATCCCCACCACGGGCACGGTGCGGGTCGTCGACGAGGCCGGCGACGTGGTTGTGGAGCAGGTGGTCGCCGCCGGCGACATCTTCCGCGTATGCCAGGCCAAGGATGCACCGATCAGGGACTGGGTGAAGCTCGCGGTCACCCGCGCCCGCGCCACCGGCGACCCGGCGGTGTTCTGGCTGGACGAGAACCGCGCGCACGACGCGAAGGTGATCGAGAAAGTCAGGGCATACCTGCCCGAACACGACACCCGGGGACTGCAGATCGAGGTCATGGCGCCGGTCGACGCGATCGCGTTCTCGCTGGAGCGGATCCGCCGCGGCGAGAACACGATCTCGGTTACCGGCAACGTACTGCGTGACTACCTGACCGACCTGTTCCCGATCCTGGAGCTCGGTACGAGCGCCAAGATGCTCTCGGTCGTCCCGCTCATGAACGGCGGCGGCCTGTTCGAGACCGGGGCCGGCGGCTCCGCACCCAAGCACGTCCAGCAGCTCCTCAAGGAGAACTACCTGCGCTGGGACAGCCTGGGCGAGTTCCTCGCGCTGGCGGTCAGCTTCGAGCACCTCGCCCAGACGACGGGTAACGCACGCGCTCAGGTGCTCGCCGACACCCTCGACCGCGCGACTGCCACCTTCCTCAACGAGGACAAGTCGCCCAGCCGCCGCCTGGGCGGCCTCGACAACCGCGGCAGCCACTTCTACCTGGCGTTCTACTGGGCGCAGGAGCTGGCCACACAGACCGACGACGCTGATCTCGCGGCGGCGTTCGCAGGCCTGGCCAAGACGCTCGCCGAGCAGGAGCAGACCATCGTCGACGAGCTGATCGCGGTCCAGGGCTCGCCGACCGACATCGGGGGTTACTACCAGCCCGACGCCTCCATGGCCGCGGCTGTCATGCG
>NZ_CAUVXO010000208.1:6335-9449 GCF_963555865.1 Protofrankia sp. Cr1 | reverse complement strand
GGCTCATCCCACTCGAAGTCGTCCAAGCTGATCAGCAGCGGACCGCGGGCCAGCCGGCGCTCGAGCACGAGACGCGGGTCGGTTATCTCCGTGTCGGCGTCACCCAGCAGACCGGCCAGCGTATCGGGCCGGAAGTCATCGCCCGGGCCGGACCACGCCGTCCGGAAGCCGCGGGCGACCGCCGCGATCTCCATCTCCGTGATCAACGCGGTCTTGCCCATGCCCGCCCTGGCGACGACCGACACCACCGCGCCTCGTCCCGCCGTGATCGCAGTGTCCAGGATCGTCACCAGACCAGCCAGTTCGGACTCACGGCCACGCAGCACCCGCCTCGCGCTGTGCGGCTGGGTTCGCCGCCGCGACGTCGTCCGGGCCACCTCGGGGACTGCGTGGCCGACCACGCTGTCGATCCCGGAGCACGGGACATTGCGCCTGTCGACCAAGGTCCACCTCACATTGCCGCTCCCCGTTCACGGACTTTGCCATACGGACGGGTGGCAATCCACCGAAATCGTGGAGAGTCCCCATAAAAGGATCTTGACCGGGTAAGAAGGGCGCGCTAGGTGGCCTCCCGCCACCTTCTACCCGTACCAGGTTGAGGGACGCAAAAAGCTGCCCGCCGTCCCCGCGCCGACCCGGACCATTTCATACCAGAGCCCCTTGGTACAATAGTTCCCAGAAGGATCGAAAGTGTGGCTATCAAAACCGCCCTGGACCGCCGAGTTCCGTCAGCAGACGATCGAGCCCGTCCGGGCCGGAAGATCACCCGAAGAGCTGGCCGGAGAATACGGCCCGTCGGGACAGTCGATCCGTAACTGGATACGCCGGGACGAACGGGAGATCCGCCGGAAGGCGACGGTTTTTTCGCGACGGAGACCGGTCAGAACAGCTGACATTCACCCTGATCAAATCCATTGCCCAGGAAGGGAGGAACGGCGTACGCCGAGGTCGGCGGTGATAAAAGAAAGAAGTTCCTGGCCGGCTGGCCGTCCTGGGTTTACCGGTGTCGTATCCCGGAATTCATCGCTGTCTGCCATGCCGCCGGTGAGCAGATGGGACTGCTCGACCGTGCAGAAACGGGCGCGGTTGACCGCACGCCAGGGAATTGCCAACGTGATCAGTGAACCGGTCCGCGTGGTGGACGCGTCCGGAGGTCCTTGAGGCCGCGGTGGTCGGTGCCCCGCATCCGACGTGGGGCGAGGTTCCGATCGCGTACGTCACCCTGCGATCACAGGACGCCGCCGAAGAGGCGGAACTCATCGACTTCGTCCGGACCCGGATCGCTCGGTTCAAGGCACCGCGTCGGATCATCTTCGGCGCCCTTCCCAAGACCTCCACCGGAAAAATCCAGAAAGCCATGCTCCGTGAACGAGCCATCGACCTGACATTCGGCTAGGAGAATTCCCAGCAGGCCGAACCCCGCCCCCGTGGGACCGGGCGGTGGGACCATCCCCGGACGGGCACACCGGTGCCCAGGCACGCAAGGAAGGGCGGCATCGTGAGCGTCGGTTTCGCGGAGAAGGACGAGCCGGTGACCGGCGCCCGTCGGTATATCAGACGATCCACCGGGCAGCCTCCACTCGCGGTAGGTACACCGGTGGCCTGCCGCGACGGCGTGCAGCTCAGCACGATGCGGCTCCGCGCAGCCATGAAGATCTCAGGCTAGGCGGCCGTGTCGAATCCCTGGCTCGCGTTGGAACCCGGCAGCGACCCGGCCGAACGGACGGCCGCACTACGCCGGGCACATGAGGCGTTCGTGACCGCGGGCGCGGCACCCCCGGTGTGGCCGGTGCTGCGCCCAGTGGTTGCCGATTCGTGGCGCCGCTCGGCGGAGGCCGGTGTGGATCCCGACCGCAACCTGCCCCCGGTCGTCCTCACCGACGGCGACCTCGACGCCTACCGGCGCATCCATCCGCTCGCCGACGTCCTGCCACTGCTGCGCGAACTCCTCGGCGGTGTCACCGATGACTGCCGCCACCTCATGGCCATCTCAGACGCCGCGGGGCAGTTGCTGTGGGTCGAGGGCCATTTCGGGGTGCGGCGCCTGGCCGAGCGGGTGAACTTCGTCGAGGGCGCGGCATGGGACGAGCGGAACGCCGGGAGCAACGCGCCGGGAACCGCACTCGTGGTCGACCACGCCGTGCAGCTGTTCGCCGCCGAGCACTTCAGCCGGATGTCGCAGTCGTGGACGTGTTCGGCGGCTCCGATCCATGACCCCGCATCGGGTGAAAGCCTTGGCGTGGTCGACATCACCGGCGGCGACCAGCTGGCGACCCCGTACAGTCTGGCTTTGGTGCAGGCCGCCGCGCGGGCCGCGGAGGGTGAGCTCGCGCGGATCCGGGAACGCCGCCGCGAACGGCTGGGCGACCAGGGCGAGATGGTGCCCTGGCTCCGTCCTGGCGTCCGTTCATCAGCAGGCCGGCTGCAGCTGGAGGTACTCGGGCGCGACGAGGGCCTGCTTCGGATCGGGGACCGGCGGATGCAGCTGTCGCCTCGTCGGAGCGAAATCCTCGTCATCCTGCTGGCGCACCCCGAGGGCCTCACCGGAGAGCAGCTGGGCGTCGAGCTGTACGGCGACGACGCCAACCCGATCACGCTGCACGCGGAGATGTGCCGGCTGCGTCGGCTTGTCGGCCCGCACCTGCTGCACTCCCGGCCGTACCGGGTGGGGCCCGGTATGGAGGCCGACTTCATGACCGTCGCCGAGCTCCTTGAATCGGGCGCGCTCCAGGTGGCGCTACGTCATTACCAGGGGCCGCTGCTGCCGCGTTCCGAGGCGCCGGGTGTGCGTCGTGCGCGGTCCCTGCTCGAGCAGCAGGCCCGGGCGGCGCTGCTCGCCTCCGGCGACCCGGACGCACTCACCGCGTGGACACGCGCGCCGTGGGGACAGGACGACCTGGAGATGTGGCGGGCACTGACGGACAGTCTCCCCGTGTCCTCACCGCGCCGTATCCTGGCCGCCGCGCGGCTCACGCGGTTGTCGGCCGAGTTCGCCGTGCCCCAGACATCCGCTGCAAGGTCGCTGCAAGGTACCCGAACCTAACGTGCCGGTGACAGGCGTCTTTCCTGACGGAAAACGTCACTTCTCTTCGGGGAGGCACGTCATGACGGTGT
>NZ_CAUVXO010000208.1:4425-5843 GCF_963555865.1 Protofrankia sp. Cr1 | reverse complement strand
ACGCAGCACCCGGCCAGCCGGGCAGCCCGGTCTCCTACGCGAGCCGGTACGAGAACTTCATCGACGGCACGTGGGAGCCCCCGGTCAAGGGGCGGTACTTCGAAAACATCACGCCGGTGACCGGCAGGCCGTTCACCGAGGTGGCCCGCAGCACCGCGGAGGACGTCGAGCTCGCCCTCGACGCGGCCCACGGCGCCGCTGCTGCCTGGGGGCGGACCTCGGCCACCGAGCGGTCGAACATCCTTTTGAAGATCGCCGACCGGATCGAGCGGAACCTTGAGGCGCTCGCCGTCGCCGAGGCGTGGGACAATGGCAAGCCGGTCCGCGAGACGCTGAACGCCGACATGCCGCTCGTCATCGACCACTTTCGCTACTTCGCCGGTGCGCTGCGCGCCCAGGAGGGGTCGATCGCCGAGATCGACGAGGACACGATCGCGTACCACTTCCATGAGCCACTCGGCGTGGTCGGCCAGATCATCCCGTGGAACTTCCCGCTCACCCTGGCAGCGTGGAAGCTCGCGCCCGCGCTCGCTGCGGGCAACACCGTCGTACTCAAGCCGGCCGAGCAGACCCCCGCGTCGATCATGAAGCTGATCGAGATCATCGCCGACCTGCTGCCGCCCGGGGTGGTCAACGTCATCAACGGCTTCGGGCCGGAAGCCGGCAAGCCACTGGCGTCAAGCAGCCGGGTGGCGAAGGTGTCGTTCACCGGTGAGACGACCACAGGCCGGCTCATCATGCAGTACGCCAGCCAGAACATCGTCCCGGTGACACTGGAGTTGGGCGGCAAGAGCCCGAACATCTTCCTCTCCGACGTCGCCGCGGCGACCGACGAGTTCTACGACAAGGCGCTCGAGGGCTTCACGATGTTCGCCCTCAACCAGGGCGAGGTCTGCACCGCCCCGTCCCGCGCGCTCATCCAGTCCTCGATCTACGCATCGTTCATCACCGACGCGATCGACCGCACCAAGGCTGTGAAGCAGGGCAATCCGCTCGATACCGAAACCATGATCGGCGCACAGGTGAGCAGCGAACAGCTGGAGAAGATCCTTTCCTACGTCGAGATCGGCAGAGCGGAGGGCGCACGGATCCTCATCGGCGGCGAGCGCGCCGACATGGGCGGCGAATTCTCGGGCGGTTACTACGTCCAGCCGACCATCTTCGAGGGTCACAACCAGATGCGGATCTTCCAGGAAGAGATCTTCGGTCCGGTCCTGTCCGTCACGAACTTCGACGACGCGGACGAGGCCCTGAAGATTGCCAACGACACACCGTACGGTCTCGGTGCCGGTGTCTGGTCACGCGACATCAACACCGCCTATCGACTCGGCCGCGGAATCAAGGCCGGCCGGGTCTGGACCAACTGCTACCACGCCTACCCGGCGCACGCGGCTTTCGGCGGATACAAGCAGTCGGGC
>NZ_CAUVXO010000208.1:0-4035 GCF_963555865.1 Protofrankia sp. Cr1 | reverse complement strand
ATCGGCCGCGAGACCCACAAGATGGCGCTCGACCACTACCAGCAGACGAAGAACATGCTGGTGAGCTATTCCCCGCGCAAGCTCGGCTTCTTCTAGAACGACGGCGTCAGGTCGAACGACAGTGAAACCACGGCTCCCGAAGGGAAAACGACATGGACCATGCACTTCACCACGTCCTCGAACCAAGCCTGGAGCAGGATGTCGAACTCGCTGTCACTGCCGGGCAGTGGCCCGACAGGCTGAGCGGGCACGCGTTCATCATCGGCCCGTCCCAGCCGACGGCGGTCGACTTCTTATGGGGTGGCCCGGGGATCGTCACCCGCGTCGACCTGGCCACCCGGCACTGGCGCTCGAAGCGGGTGGTCACGCCGGACCTGGCGATCCTCGGCGGGCTGGCGCAGACACTGCCGCCGGCCGAGCTGGCCGAGCTCATGGTCGGGGCGCATCCGTCCCTCACGAACACCTCGCCACATTTCCTCGGCGACCGGCTGCTGCTTACCTTCGATCCGCAGCGACCGGCGGAGTTCGACCCGGTCACTCTTGAGTTCAAGAGCTTCCTCGGCGGGGTGGACGAATACCCCGAGGTGAACGCCCATCCGCTGTTCCCCGGCGTCTACACGACGGCACACCCGGTCGAGGATCTCGATGACGGCTGCATGTGGTGGTGCAACGTGGACCTGCGTCCACGGGGACACTCGACCACCGATGTGGACAGCCCGCTGTGGGTGGTCCGCTTCGACGGTCAGGGCCAGCTCGACACCTGGTATGTCCCGGGTGCGCGGGTGCTGCACGGCATCCACGAGGTGACCGTGACCGAGGACTACGTCATCTTCACCGAGGTCGGCTTCCAGCCGGAGCCGGGCAGTTTCGCCGGACGCAACCGCACGAAGCCGCATCTGCCGTTCACCGACATCTACCTGGTGGCCAAGCGTGACCTGACCCGTTCCCGCCGGGGTGGGGCGGTGCCGGTGACCCATGCCCGGGTGCCCTACGAGTCGTTCCACGAGTTCGCCGACTACCGTCAGGACGGCGACGACGTGACCATGTACATCGCGCACTCCAACGGCTGGGACATCAACTACGCGCTCTCCGACCAGGACACGATCTGGGGCACGGACACGGCCATGCCCAAGGGCCTCTACGGTTTCCTCTCCACCCCGGTGGACGCCTCACCGGTGGGCCGCTACGTCATCAACGGCACCACCGGCGAGGTCAGGGACACCAAGTTGTTCCTCGATCCCGACCGACACTGGGCCACGCTGCTCTACAGCCGCGACATGCAGCGCCCGGCGCTGGAACGCGGCCGCTACCTGTGGCAGGCCTACTGGGGATGCGACACCGAGATGCTGGCCACACACATCGTCGAGATGTACCGTGATCACCCGTACCGGGTCGTCCCGGTCGAGGAACTGCCCACCCGGGAGATCCCGTCCTCGCTGGTCTGCCTCGACCTGGAGACGATGACCGAGCAGTCGGCCTGGTCGTTCCCGGAGGGGACCTTCGGCCAGTCGCCGGTGTACGTACCGGACGACGCCACCGGCGGCGACGGCTGGGTTGTGATCTTCCTGCAGCATCGCGACCGGACCGAGGTGCAGATCTTCGACGCACTCACGCTCGGCAAGGGCCCAATCGCGACGGCGACCACACCAGGGCTCAAGCAGTCCTTCCAGGTGCACTCCGGGTACATGCCGACCATCCGCTCGCAGGACACGGGATACCGGCGCTCCTACGCCGACGACCTCAGCGACGGCTGGCAGAACCTGTCTCCGGCCGTACGCGGCGTGGTCGAACAGGTCCTCGCACAGTTCGGCTGACGGACAGGCGGGTTCAAACGGTCGTAGCGACGGTTCGGTGGAGCGTGAAGTGGTCAGGGCGGACCTGCTCGCCCTCGACGCCAAGCACGTCGTGCGCCAGATACCAGCCCACGCATGTCCTCGCCGCTGAGCTCGCTCGCCTGGGGCCGTGTGGCGTGCCGGCGCAGCGTCTCCACGTGGAGTCGGACCGGGGCGCGGTGGCAGCGTTGCCGCTGCTCCGTTTCCCCGGCCCGCTCCCCGGCCCGCTCCCCGGCCCGCTCCCCGCACCCGGCGTGCCCGTCACCAGGCACCGGGCGGTCCACAAGCCCCGCGTCTACTCGGGTCGTTTACCTCATGTCGTGGCAGCCCATGGGGAGGGAATGGCTGTGCCCCGGTATCGGTATAGCGCGTGGTGGGCACCCTCGCCGGGTTGAACAGTTCCCGTTCCCCGTCGGCTGGCCGGTGACCACCCTGAACTCAGATGATCTCAAGACAGGCGAGCGGAAAGCTCAGCGCCGACCGGCCTCGTCGATACGCGCGAGGAGCTCCTTGATGAGGATCTCGATCTGGTCGCGGATCGGACGGACCGCGTCGACGCCTTGGCCGGCCGGGTCGTCGAGATCCCAATCGAGGTATGCCTTACCGGGGAAGATCGGGCAGGCGTCGCCGCAGCCCATGCTGATCACATAGTCGGATGTCTGCACCGCGGCCGTAGTCAGCACCTTCGGCTTCTGGTCGGTGATGTCGATGCCTACCTCGGCCATGGCGGCGACGGCGGCGGGGTTGACTTCCTCTGCGGGCAGCGAGCCGGCGGAGCGGACCTCGACCCGGTCACCGGCTAGGTGGCGCAGGAAGCCGGCGGCCATCTGGGAGCGGCCGGCGTTATGGACACAGACGAACAGCACGCAAGCAACAGGGCTGGTGGTCACGGCATCCAGCATGCCTCAGCTATTGACAGCGGTCTATGCCTCGGCGCATCCTCGGCCCCGAACAGGTGCTATAGATGCTGGTCGATGTCTGGAGGTCTGTGATGGCGAGAGTGCAGTTGGCGTTGAACGTTTCCGACGTGGACGCCGCGGTGGACTTCTACGCGAAGCTGTTCGGGGTTGCTCCGGCGAAGCGCCGGCCGGGGTATGCGAACTTCGCGGTAGATGTCCCGCCGCTGAAGCTGGTGCTGATCGAGAACCCGGACGCCCGGGGCAGCGGGGTCGCCGGGGCGCTCAACCACCTCGGGGTCGAGGTGGAAACCCCCGACGAGGTGACCGCGGCGACCGGCCGACTCGCCGCCCTGGGCATGGCCACGGCGACCGAGCAGGGCACGACCTGCTGCTATGCGGTCCAGGACAAGGTGTGGGTCGACGACCCGGACGGAGCGCCGTGGGAGGTGTACACCGTCCTGGCCGACGCCGAGGAAGGCCGAGCGGGAACCCTGCCCGACGCCGCTGCGGGAGACGCCGCTGCGGGAGACGCCGCTGCGGGAGGGCCAGGGTCGGCGTGCGACTGCGGACCGGTCTGCGGCCCGCAGAGCACCGACGCGGGTGAGGTTCTGACCATCGGGTTCGCGTCCGGCTTGAGCGTCTGACCACGTGATGTCGGGAAAACAGCGGCAGCCAGCGCTCGCGCGGCGACTCGCGGCGGAGGCGGTCGGCAGCATGCTGCTGGCCGCCCTCGTCATCGGCTCCGGGATCGCCGCGCAGCAGCTCAGCCCGAACCAGACCGGCTTGGAGCTGGCGGAAAACGCGGCGGTCACCGCCGCCGGCCTGTTCGCGATCATCCTGATGGTCGGGCCGGTGTCCGGCGCGCACTTCAACCCCGTCGTCTCCGCCGTCGACGCCGTGTTCGGCGGGTTGTCGTGGCGGGACGTGGCCGCCTACCTACCCGCCCAGGTCGCCGGCTGCACCGCCGGGGCCGTGCTGGCGAACCTGATGTTCGACCGGGCGGCCGTGTCGATCGCCACTCATCATCGGGCGTCCGGGCCGCATCTGCTGTCCGAGGTCGTGGCCACCGCCGGCCTGCTGCTGGTCATCTTCTCCCTGGCCCGCTCCGGCCGCTCCGAGCGGGCGCCGGCCGCGGTCGGTGCCTACATCGGCGCGGCGTACTGGTTCACCTCGTCCACATCGTTCGCCAACCCTGCGATCACCGTCGGCCGGATGTTCTCCAACTCCTTCGCCGGGATCGCGCCGGCGTCGGCTCCCGGCTTCATCGCCGCCCAGATTGTCGGTGGCCTCATCGGGATCGGACT
>NZ_CAUVXO010000207.1:4391-9392 GCF_963555865.1 Protofrankia sp. Cr1 | reverse complement strand
CCGTGAGCCGACGCGTTCCGGGCTGATCCGCTTTTAGATCTGGATCCGCTGCTCGACAGCCCGGACGATTTCCGCGATCGCCTCCCCTACCGGGATACCGTTCTTCTGCTCGCCGTTGCGGTAGCGGAAGGAGACCGCCTCCTTGGCCACGTCGTCGTCGCCCGCGAGAAGCATGAAGGGAACCTTCTGCTTCTGGGCGTTACGGATCTTCTTCTGCATCCGATCGTCGGAGCTGTCGACCTCCACCCGGATGTGGTGCCTGCGCAGGTCGGCCGCGATGACGTCCAGGTAGTCGACATGGGTATCGGTGATCGGGATGCAGACGACCTGCACCGGCGCCAGCCAGGGCGGGAACGCCCCGGCATAGTGCTCAAGCAGCACCGCGAAGAACCGCTCGATCGAGCCGAACAAGGCGCGGTGAATCATCACCGGACGCTTGCGGGTACCGTCCGGGGACTGGTATTCGAGATCGAAACGCTGGGGAAACTGGAAGTCGACCTGGATCGTCGACATCTGCCAGGTCCGACCGATGGCGTCCCGTACCTGCACCGATATCTTCGGGCCGTAGAAGGCGGCGCCACCGGGGTCCAGCACGAGGTCCAGCCCCTGCTTGGTGGCGGCCTGGTGCAGTGTCTCGGTCGCCTCGGCCCATTCGGCGTCGCCACCCACGAACTTGTCGGGATCCTTGGTGGACAGTTCCAGGTAGAAGTCGGTCAGACCATAGTCACGCAACAGGTCGAGGACGAAGGTGAGCAGGCTGTCCAGTTCGCCCGGCATCTGCTCGAGGGCGCAGTAGATGTGCGCGTCGTCCTGGGTGAAACCACGGGCCCGGGTCAGCCCATGCACCACACCCGACTTCTCATACCGGTAGACCGTGCCGAACTCGAACAGCCGCAGCGGCAACTCACGGTAGGAACGTCCCCGGGACCGGTAGATGAGGTTGTGCATGGGGCAGTTCATGGGTTTCAGGTAGTACGTCTGCCCCTCGTCCAGCTCCATGGGCGGGTACATGCCGTCGGCATACCAGTCCAGGTGGCCCGAAACCTCGAAGAGCTGCTTCTTTGTCACGTGCGGCGTGTTGACGAAGGAGTAGCCCGCCTCCTCGTGCCGCGCCCGGGAGTAATCCTCCATCACCCGCCGGATGACGCCGCCCTTTGGGTGGAAGACCGCGAGCCCCGAGCCGATCTCATCCGGGAAGGAGAACAGGTCGAGTTCTGTCCCGAGCTTGCGGTGGTCGCGCCGTTCGGCCTCCGCCAGCCGGTGCAGGTAATCCTTGAGCGCATCGCGTGACTCCCAGGCGGTTCCGTAGATCCGCTGAAGCTGGGGGTTACGTTCCGAGCCACGCCAGTAGGCCGCGGCCGAGCGCATGAGCGTGAACGCCGGGATGTTGCGGGTGGTGGGTACATGCGGGCCCCGGCACAGGTCCTTCCAGCACAGTTCGCCGGTCCTGGCGTCGAGGTTGTCGTACATGGTCAGCTCGCCCGCGCCGACCTCGACAGCCACTCCCTGATCGTCGGCGTCGGCGTCCGCCGCGCCCTTCAGGCCCACCAACTCGATCTTGTACGGCTCACCGGCCAGCTCGGCGCGGGCATCGGTGTCGGACACCACCCGGCGGGAGAATCGCTGGCCCGCTTTGATGATCTCCTGCATCCGCTTCTCAAGGCGCTTGAGATCATCAGGATGGAAGGGTGCGGCAACGTCGAAGTCGTAGTAGAAGCCGTCCCTGATCGGCGGGCCGATCCCCAGCTTCGCGTCGGGGAACAGGTCCTGCACGGCCTGCGCCAGCACATGTGCGCAGGAGTGACGCACGATCGCCCGGCCGTCGTCCGAGTCGACCGGTACCGGCGCGACCACGTCCCCGTCGACCAGGACATACGCCAGGTCCTTGAGCTCCCCGTTCACCCGGGCAGCGACGATCTTCGGATCGTCGCCCAGGACCTGCGTGGCCGTGGTGCCCGCCGCCACGACACGCTCGGCCCGCTGCGGGGCACGGTCGAGGACGATCGCGAGATCTGACACCACACGCTCCTGACATCGGCACGAGAAGAAGACGCTCTGATGCTACCGACGCGGTCACGCCCAGCGCCTCCGGGTTTTTCCGCCGAGGCCGGCGCTCTGGCCGGATGCGCCGGGTCAGCGCGGTGCGCCGGTGCGCCGGTGCGCCGGTGCGCCGGTGCGCCTACTGATGGCTGACACGGAACCAGACCAACTTTGATCAGGTTGGGCGAACGTCCCCCAGCCACTTGATGATCTGCTGAGCTATGGCGCTCGTGGTTTGTTCGTCGGCGGTACCGAGGAGCCGGGCGAACCGTTGCGTCGACACAGCCCGTACCGCCTCACACATCGCCCAGCTGGCCCGATTGAGACCGCCGTCGTCAACGACGCGTACATGATGCGGTAACCCTCGCTCCCGGGTGGTCAGCGGAACAACGATGCCCTGTCTGATCGGCAACGCATTGAACCGGTCAGCGGAAATGACGACACAGGGCCGGGAACCGGCCTGCTCGTTGGCGACCGTGGGATTGAGCGTAACCAACCAGATCTGACCACGCTGAACCCTCACGTGTTGAACTCCGGCCACTCGTCCGCGGCGTCACCCGGGTCGCCCGGCACCTTCTCCCACTCCGCCAGTTCAACAACGTACTCGACCCAGCCCGCCGGATCCTCACGTTGGAAACGCTCGTAGGCGACCTCGATCTCAGCCCACTCCTGCTGCGCCTGGAGATCAATAGAAAGGCTTTGCAGCAGGGCGCCCATGGTGACCCCCCGCGCCCGTGCGACCCGGAGGAGTCTGTCCCGTACCGCACTATCCACCTTGATCGTTGTTGCCGGCATACCAAGAAGTATACCTTCAAGGAAACCCTGACCACGCAATCCGAGAGACCACCGATGCGGCCGAGCGTCCCGCACCGCCGTGAAGATCGGGCTATATGGGGCAGCCTGCCGACGCAGGTAGGGCAAAGCCCGTCCGCAGGACCCCTCTCGCCCGAAGGGCGCTCGTGACGCGGCCGGTGTGAGCGCTGGCTTGAGGGGCTGGCCGGCGGGGGCCGTTCAGCCGATGTTCCACAGCCGCACCGTGCCGTCGTCACCGGCGCTGGCCAGAATACGACCGTCCGGCGAGAACGTCACCGACAACACCCAGTCGGTGTGGCCGGTCAGCGGGGAACCCAACGCGCGGGCGGCGGTCCGGTCGGTCACGTCCCACAGCCGCACCGTGTGGTCATCACCGGCGCTGGCCAGAATGCGACCGTCCGGCGAGAACGCCACCGACCGCACCCTGGCGGTGTGGCCAGTCAGCGGCGAGCCCAGGGAACTGGGGGTGGACCGGTCGACGTCCCACAGTCGCACCGTCTTGTCATCGTTGGCGCTGGCCAGAGTGCGGCCGTCCGGCGAAAACGCCACCGAGTTCACCTCGTCGGTGTTACCACCCGTCAGGGGAACGCCCAGCGGACTGGGCGCGACCGGATCGGAGACGCTCCACAACCGCACGGTCTTGTCCCAGCTGGCACTCGCCAGGATATGGCCGTCCGGCGAAAACGCCACCGAATACACCGAGTCGGTGTGGCCGGTCAGCGGCGAGCCCAGCGGGCGGGGCGCGGCCGGGTTGGTGAGGTCCCACAGCCGCACGGTGTGATCGGTGTTGTACACATCGCCGGCGGCGGTTGCCACGATGTGCCCGCCAGGAGCGAACGCCACCGAGTTCACCGGGTCAGTGTGGCCGGTCAGGGACATACCCAGCGGGCGAGGCGCGGTCCGGTCGGTCACGTCCCACAGCCGCACCGTCTTGTCATCGCCGGCGGTGGCCAGGGTGTGCCCATCCGGAGCGAATGCCACCGACCGCACTATGCCGGTGTGGCCGGTCAACGGAGCGCCCAGCGGGCGAGGCGCGGTCCGGTCGGTCACGTCCCACAGCCGCACTGCGCCGCCCCTACCGGCGCTGGCCAGAGTGTGCCCATCCGGAGCGAACGCCACCGAAAACACCCCACCGGTGTGGTCGGTCAACGGGGCACCCAGCTGCCGAGGGTCGGGGCGGACCTCAGCTGTGGGCTGCGACGAATCCCCGCCGTGGGCGAGGGCGACCGCTAGGACGGTACCGGCGACCGCAAGCAGCACCGCGATGGCGGCGACAGGTAGGCGCCGGCGCCGCAGCCAGGTCAGGACACCGCTGGCCTGCCGGATGGGCGGACCAGCCGATGCCCTGCCCGACGGCGGCCGACCAGCCCTGCGGGTGGGTAATTCACTGCTGTCGGGCGGCGGTGTGGGGATAGACGGGGCGTGGGCCGCCTGAGTCGGGGCCGGCTGGGTGGGGGTGGACAGCGTCTCGGCGGCGGTGCGGATGTCATCATCGAGACGCAGCCCGATCCCGGCCCGGACCGTCCAACCCGGGCCGTAGACGACAGCCGCAGCCCGAGCCAGATCCAGAGCGAACGCGTGGGCCGACTGCGGGCGGGCCGCGGGATCCTTCGCCAACGTGCGCATCACCAGATCCGCCACCGGGGCCGGCACCCCAACCGGCGGCGACGGAAGAACATTGAGATGATGATGGACAAGCGCCGGGGCCGGCAACGCCGGATCAAACGGCGGCACCCCGCTCAGCAACTCATACAGCAACACCCCCAGGGCGTACAGATCGGTGGCCGGACTCAGCCGGCCACCGAGGATCTGTTCGGGGGCCATATAACGCGGAGTACCGATAACCGCGCTCGCGGTAGTCGCCGACCCCTCCACGATTTTCGCGATACCGAAATCGGTGACTTTCAGCAGGCCGGCGGTGTCGAACAGAATGTTGTCCGGTTTGATGTCACGGTGCAGCACCCCCCGGCCATGCGCACAGGACAACGCCGCAGCCACCGCCAGCCCGACCGCACACGCCGCCTCCGCCGACATACCCGCCCGCCGGCGGGTCAATGTCCCCCCGCCCAACAGCTCCATCACGATCAGATGCAGATCGTCTGCGGCGACCGCGTCATACACCCGGACGATATGAGGATGGTCCAGGGC
>NZ_CAUVXO010000207.1:2847-3973 GCF_963555865.1 Protofrankia sp. Cr1 | reverse complement strand
AACGCACCCGCACCCAGCTGGGCACCCAGCTCATAGCCGGGCAGCGCCGCCGCCACCCGCCCCTCGTTGACAATCATGACGCGGGAACTGTCACGCGCTGACCACGACATCCACCGGTCACCATTGCGAAACCCCCCAATACGCCCTACAACACCAAGCGTGATCCTAATGGTGCCCGACGCGACAGGGTCGCCCAGCCCACCGCCAGAACCACACGTCTTTTGGCCGACATCCCGCGCCGGCCGTCACCGAAAGATCGAAAACCGACCGACCACCCGCCTCCGCTGGGTCAGTTCTCGACCTGCACTGAGTCCAGCCTCTGCAGGAGCGTCGTCGCGAGCGACTGGAAGTCGTGGTAGCACCGGCTGACAAGCGTCTGGGTACTACCCAGCGCGCCGTCTGCGGTTCTCAGGTCGAACATCGGCTTGCGCGCATCATGCGAGAGCGGCATCAGGCTCTGGTAATTGCGTAGCGTTGCGATTTCATACGATCCGAGGCTTGTTTTCGCCTCCGGTTCACCTAGCACGTCCGACGCGAAGACCTGAGGAATGCGATCGAGCCATCGTTGGTATGCCTTGACGGGGCGGTCCAGGCGCATCGTCGGCTGCATAATGACGTAACCGAGGGGAGTCATTCGGCCAGGCGGTGCATCGATCCTGGGTGGGAGGTCCGGAAGTACCTTGTGGTGCCAGGTCGCCCGCCACGTCCGGAGGGTCGGTCCGAGGTTTCGCAGTCCCCGGAGAGAGAGCAGATCCGCCGCCAGTGGAACGAGCACAGTGTCAGCAGCAAGCAGAGCCGCCCGATTGATTGCGCCGAGATTAGGGCCGACATCGATGAGTACGACATCGGCGTTGACCTGTCGAGCGGCGACCTGAATAATCCGATGGAATGCCGTTGTCGTCCGCAGCGCTGCCGGGTCCCCGGTGACACCCTTGGACCAGGCTTCGCTCAAACGATCCTCGAAGGCGCTCAATGCCAGGTCACCAGCAAGCAACCAGAGCCCGTACGCGATCTGTTCGGGCTGACACGGACGAATGTCCCCCATGCCCTCCATAATCGGCCTGACGGCGGCGGCAACTGTGGTAGCGCTGTCAGCCTCGCCCTGCGCGGCCGACCATGTCGGCTC
>NZ_CAUVXO010000207.1:0-2486 GCF_963555865.1 Protofrankia sp. Cr1 | reverse complement strand
GTCGGGCTCCCGCCAGATCAGCTCGAGTTTCTCTTCATCAAGAAAGGCTGCCGTCAGGTTTGACTGGGGGTCCAGGTCCACGGCAAGAACATTTTTCCCGAGCCGCTGAAGCATGTGCGCGAGGTGGTAGATGAGGGTCGTCTTCCCTACGCCACCCTTGTTATTAAACAGCGTCACCGAGATCACGTCACGCTCCCGATGATCACAATCCACGAGGAGTTATCGACGATGAACTCAGGATCGGGATTGCCGTTCCGGCTCAATGACGCCCGGATACGCCCGATACCACGGCCGAACTGGTTGACGTATCCCAGCGACTTCATCGCGGCGGCAAGCGAGGGGTTCCGGTAGTCGTTGACCCGGTCGAAGTTGTCTGACCGAACCTGGCCGAACGGTCCACCGGGATTGGTCACCTCGATCCGGTCGTCAAACCAGGCGACGCGGACCGGCGCATTCGATGACTCGTAGTTGCGGTGCATGATCGCATTCATGCACACCTCTCGGAGCGCCTCGATCGGATAGTCCGGCCTCGGCTCCTCGCGAAACCCGCTCACCTCGATCAGTCGGGTGTGCAGATGTCCCTTGAACAAAGTCTCCAGCCGTTCCGCCACGTTGATGACATTGATCCGGAGTTCCTGCTCATCCTGAACGACACTACCGACGTCATTCCCCTCGTACCGAATGAACTGGACGTACGCGCCGGCAATCCGGGCGCTCGGGTCCAGCCCGACAACGAGGAGGCCAAGGACGGTCGGGGTGCCGTCTGTGTCGGCGAGTCGCAGTGACGCCAGATGCTGCTCGGTCGGCCTACCGTTCTCCTCCAGGACCGACAGATCGACCGCGGAGCGTAGGTAGTCCGACCGGAAAAGATCGAGATCGAGGTCGTCGGTGGTGCTGCCTGTGACGGGACGGACGTCGAACGGAGTTTCAAAGGAACGCCTCCGCTCGGAGAGCACCCGCTCGTCGTCGCGGGTCGCCCTGCGGGTTGACGGTCCCGGCCGCACCCAGACGACGTTGTCGAACCGGACCGGTGGGGTCCGGGACGCACTCACGTCGATCTGGACGACCGGTTGCCCCTGAAATATGGCGCGACTCACCACGATCGAAGGCCGATCCAGAATCCTCCCCTCATCACGGATGCTGGTAAGCCCGAGCAGCGCCTGATCCGATGTGTCGACCTGCTCGACCGGCCTACCAGACTTGTCGACGCCGATGATCAGGCATCCGCCGCCCAGTCCCGGTAGATCGTTGGCCAGAGCACAGATCGCCTCGCGGATGGCGTTACGGTCCTTGGCCTCCCGCTTGAACTCGAGGTTGGCGGTCTCCTGGGTACCCAGGGCCGTCGCAAGATCTGTTCTCATGACGCTGATTCTGTCCCACCCGTAGTAGGGAAACCTTGTCAGCAGGTGCCGCGTTGCCTCCGATGTCGCTCATCTCGGCTGGATCAGGGCGCAGCCCGTCGACAGGCCCGCCCGAAGGGGGCTTGTGACGCGACCGTCGCACCGTCAGATCGTCGGGCGCCAGCTGGGGAAAGGGAGACCTCAACGACCCGGCCGGCTCTCAAGGATGTGAATCTGATGCTTCTATCGCAGCATCAGATTCACATCCTTCAGCCTCGTGAACCGATGCGTTCTGGTCTGATCCACCAGTTCGCGCTCGCATGCGGACGCATGATCGACCTAATAGATCATGACCGTCCCACTTCCCGGGCCGTCTGTGGACCGTGACGTGCGAGCAGGACGGCACGGTCACGGCAGACCACGAAAGGCCAGATGCCCAGGTCAGCGACATGATCCGGGCATCGGCGCAGGTACGACGGATGAGTCGGCCGGTACGCCGGGTTCTGTAGGCCGGGCGCCTTGCGGCCCCCGACCGGCGGTCATCTATCTCGGGCTGGCGTTGCCGACAGCCTCCAGCGGTCCACCCGCAGGCTCGGGCGGGCAGCCCTCGAACGCCTGCGCAGTTCCCGGGCCTCACGGCCCCGGAACCTTTCGACCTTGCTCCGGGTGGGGTTTACCTAGCCGCCCGGGTCACCCCGGGCGCTGGTGCGCTCTTACCGCACCGTTTCACCCTTACCGGCATCCGAGGACACCGGCGGTCTGTTTTCTGTGGCACTGTCCCGCGGGTCACCCCGGGTGGGTGTTACCCACCACCCCGCCCTGTGGAGCCCGGACGTTCCTCGGCGGCTCCACCGCAGCGGAACCGACCGCAGCGGAACCGACGCGACCGCCTGGCCGACTCATCCGTGATCCTGAGCATATGACACCGCGACCGGGTCCGGCCTGGCGTGACAACCACGTATTGGGATACTGCGTGTCGAAGACAGCGCAGACCGACTGTCGGGTCGCTCATGAGACAAGGGACGGGGATCGGCCTTGACGACGCCCGGAGATCAATCCGCCAGGAAAATCGACTACACCCGGCCGGCTGTGCCACCGGCTGGGAGCGCTCCTGCGCCGCAGCCCAGCGGACCGGGGCTCGCCGCA
>NZ_CAUVXO010000206.1:8658-9259 GCF_963555865.1 Protofrankia sp. Cr1 | reverse complement strand
CGACTACGAGACCCTGCCCGAGAGCCACGAGGCCATGGTCTACATTGCGATGATCATGACCATGTCCCGGCGCCTCGCCCGCACCGAAGACTGGTGACCCGAGTATTCAGACGCGCTCTCACTGCCGGGTCCCGAGACGGACAACACGGAACCTTCAACCGTGATCTCACTGCGAGTGACCTTAAGAGCGACCGGCAATAGGGGACGCGGCGTCGCGGGGCTATTGCCAAAGCCGCTTGGTTAGCTGGGTCTGACTGGTGTCAAGGGTCTTGTGATGGTCCTGGTCGGCAGGCATACCGGGTGGTCTGCGTAGACCCAACACGGTCGCGTCACGCCCGACGCTCGATCTGCGCACAAGATTTGCACCCGGGCCGGTGCCATCGGCGTGTCGGTACCGGAACGGACAGCGGAGCCCCGGTATGAGGGGTTCGTCCTCGCGAGACGTCCTCTGTCCCTGGAGCTCCGCTGTCTACCGAGTCTGTCATCACCCGTGTGATCACCGTGGCTGGGGGACGGTACGCGCCGGGCCACCTCGGTGAGCTGACCCAGCTCGTCCCGTTCGAGATGGTCGAGGAGATCCTCACCGAGACCGGCACGGTCC
>NZ_CAUVXO010000206.1:5404-8305 GCF_963555865.1 Protofrankia sp. Cr1 | reverse complement strand
CGCTGGTGTGGCAGAAGCTGACCGCAGGCCTGGCCGGGCTGGCCGTGGCGTCCCCAACCAGCGCGGCGTTGTCCGAGGCCCGCCGCCGGGTCGGGCCCGCACCGCTGCGCGCCCTGTTCGACCTGCTACGCGGCCCGGCCGCCGGCCTGGCCACCCGCGGGGTGTGGTGGCGCGGCCGGCTGGTCACCGCGATCGACGGCACCATCATGGCGTGCCCGGACACGGCGGCGAACCTGGCCGTGTACCGCCGGGGCGGTGGCCACCACGGCGGGACCCGATACCCGCAGCTGCGGCTGCTGGCCCTGGTCGGCTGCGGTACCCGCACCGTCATCGACGCGGTCTTCGGCCCGACCAGCAGCGGCGAGACGACCTACGCCACCCGGCTGCTGCGCAGCCTGCACCACGGGATGATCGTCCTGGCTGATCGTAACTTCGCGTCGCAGAAGCTGCTCGAAGCGATCGCGGGCACCGGCGCCGACCTGCTGGTCCGGGTGAAAAACGGCCGGAACCTCCCGGTCTGCCGCCGCTACCGGGACGGGTCCTACGTGTCCCGGATGGGTGGACTGGAAGTCCGCGTGATCTGCGCCGAGATCACGATCGTGACGTCCGCCGGCCGGCAGACCGGCGTCTACCGGCTCGTGACGACCGTCACCGATCCGCACTGTCCCGCAACCGACATCATCCGCCTTTATCATGATCGTTGGGAGATCGAAACCACCTATTTGGAGATCAAATCGACGATCCTGGGAGGCAGGGTGCTACGCGCCCGCACCCCGACCGGCGTTGAGCAGGAGATCTACGCCCTACTCGTCACCTACCAGGTGCTACGCCTGGCGATGGCCGACGCCACCGCCACCCGCCCGGACGTCGACCCCGACCGCGCCAGCTTCACCACCGCCCTGCACACCGCCCGCGACCAGCTCACCCAGGCCGCCGGCGTCATCGCCGACACCGTCATCGACCTTGTCGGCACCATCGGCCGACACATCCTGGACAACCTCCTGCCCGACCGGCGTCTACGGGTCAACCCCCGCGTCGTCAAACGCGCGATCTCCACGTTCGTCGCCAAAGGCACCCGCGTCCGAGCCCCGAGCTACAAGGCCACCATCAACATCGACATCCTCGTATCCCAAGACCCTTGACAACCAGCCCTGCCAGCTAACCAAGCGGCTTTGGGGCTATTGCCGGGCGCTCTAAATTCCAAGCTGATTCGGGCTGAATGTTTGCGTCAGCTGGTGACGTCCCACAGCCGGATTGTGCTGTCTTCGCTGACGGTGGCGAGGACTTTGCCGTCAGGGCTGAACGCCACGCTGTAGATCTGGCCGGTGTGGCCCGTGAGCGTCTTGGTGGTCTGGCCGGTGACCACGTTCCACAGCCGGGCAGTGGTATCATTGCCGCCACTCGCGAGGACCTTGCCGTCGGGGCTGAACGCCACGCTGTAGATCTGGCCGGTGTGGCCCGTGAGCGTAGCGATAGTCTTGCCGGTAGCAAGATCATACAGCAGCACCCGGTTGCGGTCAGCAGCGCTGGCGAGAGTCGTGCCATCCGGGCTGAACGCCACGTTGGTAGCGCCACCCGTCAGCGTGCTGGCGAGCTGGCCGGTGGCCACGTTCCACAGCCGCACCGACTCCTGGCTGCCGCTGGCAAGGGTTTTACCGTCGGGGCTGAAAGCGACGCCGTAAACATAGTTGGTGTTACCGGTGAAGGTGGTGGTGACCTGGCCGGTGGCAACGTTCCACAGCCGCACCGGCCCGTTGGCGCTACCGGTGGCGAGAACATTGCCGTCGGTGGGGCTGACCGCTATAGCGGTCACCTGGTCCGTGAAGTTGGCGAAGCTTCCGGTGGCCTTGGCCGTGGCAACGTTCCACACCCGCACGGTGAAGTCCTCGCCGGCCGTGACGAGGGTCCTGCCGTCAGGGCTGAACGCCACGGCAAACACGCCACCGGTGTGACCGGTGAAGGTCGCGGTGACCTGGCCTGTGGCAACGTTCCACAGCCGCACAGTCTTGTCCGCGCTACCGGTGGCGAGAGTTCTGCCGTCGGGACTGAACGCCACTGTCGTGACCCGGGCGGTGTGACCGGTGAGCACGCTCGGGTGCTGGTTACCAGGGCCGGACACCTGGGTTGCCGAGGCGCCGGCGTTTTGGTTGCCGGGGTCGGGCGCCTGAGTCGCCGAGGCGCCCGCGGTGGAATTGACTGCACTCCCCGACGATCCGCCGCATCCTGCCAGGGCGACTACCGCAACGCCAGTCACGAATATCACGGCCATCAGCCTTGACGAATCGCTTCCCACAGCACCTGTCATAGTGACGATAACCTTTCCTTCGATGATCATTAACGGAGCCATCGATTATGATTCGTTTCGACGGATCACAGGTAGAAGATGGTCCATTCCTGCAAGAATTGGGTTCGCAGCCCAATTCGAGGAGAGGAGGCGGCCCATCGGACGCGAAGCGTACCACCGGCTTTACGACTCTTCACAATAGGCCGGAATTCGCATTCATGCGACTACCGAATGCGAGGTGGTCGACAACCTGTCCTCCATTCGGGCGGGGCGCCGGATCATCCGCGCTCACCGCACCCGGACATCACGGCGCAGTTCGTCAGCCGTGGTGGACGTGCCACCACCAGGCCGCGGCGACGAGCAGGATGTAGGCGCCGACCACCACGAACCCGAAAGCCGGTGCCCGGGTGACCGCGCCACGTGGCGACAGCACAGGATCGGCGCTCATACCCACGTCCGCGTTGGCCCGCGCACGCAACGTCATCATCATGGCGCCGGTCCGCTCGGCCTGTTCCCGACGCCCGGGAGACTCCCCCACCGGTGCGAACGGCCCGACCGCCACCACCGTGGCCGGTTCCCAGGCCAGCACAAGCCGGTCACCGACGAGTCGAGCGCCG
>NZ_CAUVXO010000206.1:0-5110 GCF_963555865.1 Protofrankia sp. Cr1 | reverse complement strand
TGCAGGCACTCCCAGGCGACGCTGTGGGCGACCATCGCGCCGCGAATGGTCAACCGATCATCGTCGAGGACCACGCGGCGGCCGACGGCGAACAGGCCGTTGGCCAGCAGAATGCCCCCGAGCCACGCGGCGGGCAGGACGTCCAGCCCGAGCAGGACGGCGATCGGCGCGCCGAGCAGTCCGCCGCCCAGCGCTGCCGCGCCGGCCGCCCGGTATCTGCCCGGCCCGCGTACGACGGCGGGCAGGTCGGGCACGCACGCCCGCATCGTCGCTCGCCGGTACCGGGCGACCGGGCAGGCCATATGCGCTGTCGTCCGAACCCGATCCGGTCCGGGCTACCCGGGAGGTGCGGCCGCCTCGCACGAAGCGCCACCAGGTGCCCGGCGGCGAGCGGAACGTCCGCAGCGGAGCGGTGGGCAGCAGAACGTCATCGCAGACCGACTCTGCGGCGGCCGGCTCGCCGAGAACAGAATCACTGCCGGCAGAATCACCGATGACAAAGGCCGGCCAGGCGTCATCGTGCATCCCGCCGACCAGCGTGGCGACGTGCGCGGTGACATCCTCGCTGGCCTCGCCCCGCCAGGCCCGCCCGAAGGCCCGCTCATCGGCCCATCCACCGGGAGCACCGAATTGACCAGATCCGGCAGGCTCGGACTCGGCCGTCCCAGCCGCCCAGCGAACGGGGACGACCGCGAGCGGCCGTTCGCCGCGCGCATCGTCCGCGGCGTAGACGAGCGCGGCACCACGCTCATCCGTCATGATCCTAACCTGGACGCCACGGTGCCGACCGGTCACCAGACGGCGGCGCGCACGCCATCCGACGAACTCCCGCGACGTCAACGCGAGCGCGGCCGCGCCGGCACCGAACGCCCCAGCCGCCCACCCGCTCGGGTCATCCGGTTCGGCCACGAGGCGAACCCAGTCGGGATCACCCGGATCGGTCAGGACCCGCACGGACGAACCGGTCGGGTACCTACCGGCGTCGGACACATCCACGCTGTGTCGTAACCCCGACGCAAGAACCACTGTGATCCGTCCATCGCCCACCGCGACGATCTGGACGCTCTCTACGCCGGCCACGGCGACATGATCGTCCTCAACGGCGCTCAGGTGGTCGTACCAGGCATACAGCCCGACCGCCACGGCAGTGAGCGCGGCCGCGGCCAGTAGTCGGGATCGCCGGGGGCCGCCCGGGCGAACCCGCGGCAGGGTCACGGGCATGCCGGCCGGCTGATCGAAGACAGCCCGCTGGGTCGTCCGGACCCGCGCCAGCCAGGCGGCGACCACACCGCAGGCCACGCCATACACGGCAAAGGCGACCCGAGCGGAACCGTTGGTGTCGACGAGGACATCCGCGGTGCCGAACACGATCCCGGCGGCGGCGCCGGCTACCGGGGACCACCACAGCAGCACCGGAACGCCCAGCAGGGATGCACCGAACAGGGCCGAGCCCAGATCCGGCCCGCAGCTGTCCGGGTCGGTGGCTGAGCATGCGGGACCATTGCCGACCGTCGCGGCCAGGACCACGACGAACCACGCGCAGATCAACGCGGGAAGCACCCAGGCAGGGATCCGTGCAGCCCACCAGCTGGCAGCCCGACGCCCGTCCAGCGAGGCCGCCCGCAGGTTCGTTGACAAGTCCGTGCCCTCCGCACAACCCCGCGCGCCGGTGCGAGGAGTCAGCCGCTGAACATACGCCTCCCCCATGCAGCGCCTTCGGCGATCACGCTCCACCAACAACCCCACCAGAACCTTCGGCGCGGCACGGGTACTGACGGCTCGGTCACCAGGATGACCGGCAACCGGGTCTCGGACCGTCGCAGCCGTACGGTCTTTGGGAACGATGTGAATCTGGTGTTGTGGCAGGAGCATCAGATTCACATCGCTAAGAGCGCCTGGGAGTAGTGGCGTGACAACCCGTGAGCGGAGGATGATGCCTGCACGATCAGAACCCACGGCGGCCGGTGACGCCGAACTGCGGCGTGGGCTGCAGCGGATGCGAATGATCGCGACCGGCCTGCTGGCCTTCGTCGTGATCATCTATGTCGTGTTCTGGCGGTGGGAGACCAGCGGCGGGCCACCGTGGGCCGCCTATGTCCGGGCCGCCGCGGAAGCGGGTGCGGTGGGCGCCCTGGCCGACTGGTTCGCCGTGACCGCCCTGTTCCGCCGGCCGCTGGGCCTGCCCATCCCGCATACGGCGATCATCCCGAACCGCAAGAACGACCTGGGGCGAAGCCTCGAACGCTTCGTCGCCGAGAACTTCCTGGCCGAGCCGGTGATCCGCGACAAAATCGCGGGCCTGGGGGTGGCCATGCGGATCGGGACCTGGCTCGGTGGACCCGGCCATGCCGAACGGATCACCGCGGAGGCATCCACCCGCCTGGTCGTGGCGCTCGCGGGCATCCGGGACGAAGTGATGGTGGAAGTGGTCGAAAAAACCATCCTGGCCCGGGTCATGGACCGCCCGTGGGCCCCGGCCGCAGGCACGGCGCTGGACCGCATTGTAGACAACGGACTACACCACCGTCTCGTCGACCTGGTTGCCGTCCAGGTGGAGACCTGGCTGCGCAACAACCCGGAAATCATGCTACAGATAGTGACCGACCAGGCCCCGTCATGGTCACCGCGCTTCGTGGATGAGGCGATCGCGGCCCGCGCCTACGCCGAAGCGCTGCGGTTCACCGGGGAGGTCCGCGCGGATCCGAACCACCGGCTGCGCCTGGCCCTGGACGACTTTCTGACCCGGTTCGCCGAGCAGCTGCGCACCGACCCGGGCACTGCCGAGCGGGTGGAGAAGTTCAAGGAACGTGTCCGCAACCACCCGGATGTCGACCTGCTGGTCGCAACCATGTGGAATACCACTAAATCCATCCTATTGGATATTGCCGGCGATCCGGACAGCGTCCTGCGGATGCGGATGGCCGACGAACTGCGGATGCTCGGTCATCGACTGACCACAGAACCACGGCTGGGCGCGGGCGTCGACGCCGCAGCGACCGACGTCATGGCGTGGATCGTCAACCGGTACCGATCCGAGATCACAGGCGTGATCAGCGAGACGGTCGCGCGCTGGGAACCGACCGAGACCGCGGCCAAGGTCGAACTCCATGTGGGTCGTGACCTGCAGTACATCCGTATCAACGGCACGGTGGTCGGCGCGCTCGCCGGGCTGGTCATCCATCTCCTGACAGGCCTGCTGCTGTGAGAGCGACCAGGGTGGCCCCGGCCCAGCGTGCGCGAGGTCTCACCTGCGGCCGGCGACGCCCGGCGGCATCCGGGGTGGTGATCGGTGTACGCTGAACCCGCTGGCGGCCACAGGCCGTCCATGGTGTGCGGTTTTCGAACCACATGCCCGAGGTCCGTGTGACAGTAGGTCGGGGCGAACCCAAGAGGGTTCACTCTGATCATGCTTTGGTGACGCGGCCCGAGCTGGACGCACGACCGCTGCCACATGATCGCCGACGCATCCACGCGGCGACCTCGACACGACGGACGGATGAACCCTGTCTCAGCACGGTGACACTCAGCCCTCCCCTGCCCGCCGACGTTCCCGGCCCGCTCGCGGTGGTGGTGGCAGCGGTGGCGGCGGCGCCTACCGCGGTCGCGGCGGCCCTCGTCCGGGCGGCAAGCAGAACGGCCCGAACCGATCCGCGACTCCGCCCCGCCCGACTCTGCCGACCCGCGAGCCACGGCCACCGGTCAGCTCCTTCGCGGACGCCGGCCTGCCGGCGGCCCTCGTCAGCGCCCTTGCCCGACAGGGAATCACCGCCCCGTTCGCAGTACAGGCCGCAACCCTGCCCGACGTCCTTGCCGGTGAGAACGTCCTCGGCCGGGCAAGCACCGGATCGGGCAAGACCCTCGGGTTCGGCCTGCCGATGCTCGCGGAGCTGTCGAAGAACCGCGCTGTCGCGCCGGGACGCCCCCGCGGCCTGATCCTCGTTCCGACCCGGGAACTCGCCCAGCAGGTCCACGACGCGCTGGACCCGCTCGCCCGGCCACTGGGCCTTCGGCTACGCGCGGTGTACGGCGGGACGTCGATCTCCCGCCAGATCAGCTCGCTGCGGCGCGGAGTGCACATCGTCGTCGCCACGCCCGGACGCCTGGGCGACCTGATCGAACGCGGTGCCTGCTCTCTGGAGGAGATCGCGATCACGGTGTTGGACGAGGCCGACTACATGTGTGACCTCGGCTTCCTCCCGGCCGTGCGAGCGCTGCTGGACGCGACCCCGGCCGGTGGTCAGCGGCTGCTGTTCAGCGCGACCCTCGACCGCGAGGTGGAGGTGCTGGTCCGCCAGTACCTGCCGGAACCGGTGCTCGTCGCCATCGACTCGGAGACCGCGCAGGTCTCGACGCTGTCGCGGCACGCTCTCGAAGCCTCGGATCCGGCTGCCCACACCCGCCTGGTCACCGCGCTCGCCGGTGGTTCCGGGCGGACCCTGGTGTTCGCTCGCACCCAGCGGGGCGCGGACCGGCTCGCCGAGCAGCTCACCCGCTCGGGCGTCCCGGCCCAGCCGCTGCACGGCGGCATGGCGCAGAACGCTCGGACCCGGGCGCTCGCCGGGTTCGCCGACGGCGCGCACCGGGTACTGGTCGCCACCGACGTGGCCGCTCGCGGCATCCACGTCGACGGCGTCGACATCGTGGTGCACGCAGGGCTTCCGAGTGATCCCAAGACCTACCAGCACCGCGGCGGACGGACGGCCCGAGCGGGCGCGCACGGCGCCGACGTGCTCGTCTCGCTGCCCGAGGAACGTGGCATCGTACGCGCGCTACTGCGTGCCGCCGGTAGTGACGCCCAGCCAGAACCGGCCGACGCGGACGCCGAGGTCGTAGCACGCCTTGCCGGACCGCCCGCGCCTCGGATCCTGCCGCAGCAGCGGTCCGCATCGGCTCAGGGGTCCTCAGCCGAGTCGGTTGCGGCCCGGGTGCCGACGCAGGGCCGGCCGTCCGGTGGCTCGCGGCGCGGCGCGGACAAGCAGTGGGGTGCCCCGGCATCCCGCGGTGGTTCGGCGTCCGGGCGCGGGTCCGACCAGCAGCGCCGCGGGGGGCGCCGCCAGGGTCCGCCATCCACGACGGCAACCGGGCAGGCCTGACCCGACCGGGGAGGCAA
>NZ_CAUVXO010000205.1:8777-10354 GCF_963555865.1 Protofrankia sp. Cr1 | reverse complement strand
GCCGCCGCCGCCTACGACGCGACGTCCCAGTCCGCCGGTCCGCCATCCGTGGGCCAGGAGGGTGCCGGCCAGGAGGGTGCCGCTCAGGACGGTGCCGCTCAGGATGCTGGCACCGTGAGGGCCGCCACGATCGTGGGTGGCGCCGTGGCGTTGCCGCCCAACACCCGGTTCGGTGCGGCTCTGCGGGCCGTTTACGTCGGTCAGCTCTCCCGCGCTCGGGTGGCACGGGTGCCGCTGTTGTTCGTCGCGGCCTTTCAGTCGCTCGGGATCATGCTGCTGCTCCGGGGTGTGGTCGACACCGGAAACGAGACGACCAGCGAGCAGGTGGTGGCGGGTTCAACCGTGTTGGTGGTGGCCTTCATCGCCCTCAACCTGCTGGCGCAGCGCTTTGGAGCGCTACGCGCGGCTGGGGCGCTCGACTACTACCTGACCTTGCCGATTCCCGGCAGCGCCGTGGTACTGGGCACCGCCGCCTCCTATGCTTCGTTCGCGGTGCCGGGGACGGTCATCACGGCGGTGGTGGGCGCCCTGCTCTACGGCCTTCCGCTGTCGGGTCTGTGGCTGCTCCTACCGGTGGTCGCACTGGCGGGTGCGTCGCTGGCCGGCATCGGAGCGGCGATCGGCCTGCTGGCTCCACGCCAGGAACTGGCCACCGTCGTCGGACAGGTCGGCATGAGCGTCGTGTTGTTCGTGGGCATCATCCCGGCCGACCGGCTGCCTGCCGGGGTCAAGCTGCTGCGGGACCTGGTGCCCAGCACGTACGCGGTGGACGTGCTGGCCGCCGCGTTCCGGCCATCCATCGACTGGGCCGCGGCCGTCGTCGACCTGCTGGTGTGCGCGGTGGTCGCGGTCATCATGCTCACCGCGGCCAGTATGGCGCTACGGCGTGCCGGCAATGCCCGGCGGTAGACGCATGCCAGAGATGAATGAATGGTGACCAAGCCGTTGCCGGACTCGCACGACGCAGGAATGCGGGGCTCACCCCAGGTGCCGGGACTGCGCGGTCCCGGGGGGTTCGTCGGCGCCTTGGATGACCCGCTGGTGGCCGCGGATCGGGACGACCGCTTCTGGGCGGTCGGCCGGAGCGAGATCGTCGCCGGTGTCGTGGGTGCGGTCGCCATGGCCGCGGCCGGGCTGCCGCTCGGACTCCTGTGGGCCGCGGCGGCCCCGCGCCTGGACGTCAGGGCGGCGCTGGCCGGAAGTGAGCTCGCTTTCGACGCCCAGGCCGGCGTCGACGTGTACTTTGCCATGATCTGCGGGATCGGCGGTCTGGTTGCGGGAGCGCTCGCGTTCTGGCGGGGACGCAGCGGCGGCTGGCCGCTACCGGTGGGGCTTGCGCTGGGCGGGCTCACCGGATCCCTGTTGGCCAGCTGGATCGGCCACGAGTTGCGGTCGTCGCGGGTCACTTCACAGCTTCCGGACGGGGCCCGCGACCTTGCCGTCCAGCTCGTCGACTTCCGGCTTCGGTCGTCCGGTTTCCTGGTCGTCCTGCCCGCCGTGTCGTTGTTCGTGCTCGCGGTACTGACCTGGTTTTCGACCTTTCGGATGCCCCGCCGGCCCCTGACCGACCCGACCAG
>NZ_CAUVXO010000205.1:7131-8142 GCF_963555865.1 Protofrankia sp. Cr1 | reverse complement strand
CCCGACCGACCCGACCAGCCCGACAGCCTGAGCAGCCAGGCGCTCTTAGTTCGGGCTGGGGGTGACCCGGATGTGCTCGTCGGACCCGATGGCGCTGAACCGTTCGAGGAGCCCGAGTTCCCTGCGGAGGATCATCCGTTCGGCCCGCAGCCGGGCCGCGGCATCGGGTGCGGCGAGCAGCGCCTGGCGTTCGGCTGTCTGGGTCACCACGGAGGCGGCAACGATGTAGGACAACATCCGGGGGTCATCGGGAAGATCGGGAAGTCGGAGCTCGGCGGCCTGGGAGCTCGAGAGCCGGGCGGCGTAGTCGTGGAGCAGCTTCGTCACGACGGGGACCTGCGCGGCCGCATCCTGGGCGTCCCCGATCCCGTCGCTGAGATACTCCACGTCGCCGGTGAGGTAGGGACGGCTGGTCCGGTCCACCGCCAGTACCCGGAACTTCGCCCCGCCCGATGCGATGATCGAGAAGCGTCCGTCGGTATGCCGGTCGATCCGGCGGATGTTCGCCGTGCAGCCGATCTCGTGGAAGGTCGGGAGGTCGTCCGTCCCGGTCTCCCTGCCGTGGCGGATGGCGACGACCCCGAACCGGCGCGGCTCACCTGCGGCAAGGTCCAGTAGCTCGGCGACAAGCACCCGGTAGCGGTGTTCGAAGATTTTCAGTGGGAGCAGGAGGCCGGGGAGCAGCACGGTCCCCAACGGGAACAGGGCTAGCCGTTCGGTCATGACGGAAACACCTGTTTCAGGTCGGGGAACCTCCTGAGATGCCGCTGGACGCGATCAGGCTCCGAACCCATCATGGGCCCGTCGCCGGCAGGACGCTCGGTTGGCAGCGCCCGGCAATGGTGCGCGCAGCGTCGCGGTGCTGGGGCCGGATGTGTGCCGGCAGCCGTACGCTACTGTTACGCGACATACTGTTGCCCCGATGAGGGGTGCGGCGGGAGGCGTTTCCGTGGTCGAACCCACGCCGGAGCTGCTGGTCGTCGGTGCATCGTCGGACCCGGTGCGGTCGCG
>NZ_CAUVXO010000205.1:4691-6679 GCF_963555865.1 Protofrankia sp. Cr1 | reverse complement strand
TGCGGGTCACCGCCATCCTGCCACCACGGCTTGCCCTGGTCGTCGCCCCGCCCGACGGTACTGACGCGTTGGCCCGCCTGCCCGGTGTCGTGGGCGTGTTCACCCATACCGTGCCGGCGGGCCTGCGCGAGACCCTGACCGCGACGGAGAACCTCTTCGTCGATGCCTGGCTCGCCCGTGTGGCGGGCAAGCACCGGTCGGGGGAGGGGCTGCCCTGGGACACCCCCGGCCGGTTGCCACCGGACCCTGCGGGCAGGGTGGGCGGCCCGCCATCCGACACCGGGTGAACCGGTGAACCGTGTCACGGCCACCCGGTGTGGGTCGTCACAGGATCCGACTGGATGGCAGCCAGTCAAATGTTCCCGACGACATACGCGCCATCGCGTACAGCCGGTCGCCGACCCTCGCGACAACCTCCAGATGCCGGTCGAACGAACTCTGGATCATTGTCACCGCGTCGACGTGTCCGAGTTCGGTGCCGAAGGGTCTCGGCGGGCTCCACGGAAACCCGTATGCGTCGTTGTTCCGCCAGAAGTGGACCAGACCACCGGCGGCGGACGGCGCCACGACCTCGAAGTTGCCCAGTCGGCCGAACTGGCTCTGGACCAGTACGGGATTGCCGACCACGCCTTCGGCGAACACCACCGAGGTCCGCCACAGCCCGTCCTCGGCACGGTAGAGGTGCACCAGGCGGCCGCCGGCCAGTGCGACAGCCTCCAGATTGCCGGCGCCGAAATTTCCCTGGATGAGGCTGACCGCGTCGACCCGGCCGAGGTTCGCCGCCGCGAGAACCGGCCGACTCCACGGGTAACCGGCGACATCGTTGTCGCGGGAGAGATGCAGCAGGCCGACGTCGCGAGCCGGGACGAGTAGTTCGAACGTGCCCAGTCGTCCCAGCCGACTGTGGATCAGCGAAGGTGTCCCGGCCACGCCGTCCATCAGGTGGGCGGGCTCGTGCCAGCGCAGCGACGATCCGCCGTCGCGCCAGAAGAACACCAGCGACTGCCCGATCCGGGCGATCACCTCGAGCGCTCCGGGGGTCGCCAGCCGACTCTGGATCATGGAGAGGGCGTCGATCGGGCCGCTTGCCTGTGCGATCTGGAACGGCTCCCGCCACGGCAGGCCCGGGGCGTCGTTGTCCCGCCACAGGTGGGTCACGCCGGCGAACGAGGACGGTACGACCAGCTCGAAGTTGCCGGCCTGACCGTAGTTGCTCTGTACCAGGACCGGATTGCCGGCCACGCCTGCACCCCAGCCGATGTGGCTCGGGGTGTATCGGCACATCTCGAAGCTGTTGGACCGCATCAGGCAGGTGACGCTGTCCGGTGCGCAGCCGTCACAGTTGCCGTTGGGAATCCCGAACCGTCCCCAGGCGCCACCGCAGTTACAGCCACTGGCGGCGTACTCGTCGGGGCAGCCGAAGATGTGCCCGGTCTCGTGGGCGAAGACGCGGTCGAGGTTGTCCGGACCCCAACCGTCGTTGTCGTAGGACAGGACGAGCCGGGGCCCGCCGACCGAACTGTACGCGAAGTATGACAGCGGGTACTTGGTCATGAATGCGCAGTAGGACCATCGCGTCACATGAAAGTCGCGCAGGTCGTCGACGAAGTCGTAGACGCCGTCGAAGTTCGGCGTGTAGCCGAGCTGGCGCATGGCCGGATCCCGCCAGAGCGCCTCCAGATCGGCTGCGGCGGGATCCGGGGGTGTCGAGATCCGAACGATTCGGATGTCGTAGCTGAACGTAAGGTCTGCCGCCGGATTGGTGGTTGCGTACCAGGACAGCCCGTTCTGGACCTCCGCGACGACCTTGGTGCGTTCCGCGGCGGTGAACTGGAGATCGGCCGTCGGCCCTTCGACGATGACCAGGCCGACCGCGACGCTGCCTTCCATGAAGCTGCTGGTGGTCCTGACGTCGACCGGATGCCCGATCGGCTCGCCTATCCGGTCGCCGGTGGCGTTGGCGGTCAGCGACCGTACGGTGCCCGCTG
>NZ_CAUVXO010000205.1:2691-4495 GCF_963555865.1 Protofrankia sp. Cr1 | reverse complement strand
AGTCGTGCTCGGCCGGGGCGTCGTTGACGGGGCCGGGATCGAGCCTGGACGAGCCTCGCGGCGGTGGGATGTCGGTACAGGACCCGTCCATGTCCCAGGGCTCGTCAGCTCTGACCCGGTCCTGCTTGGCCTGCTGGTAGTCGGCGCTGGCCCGTAACTGGAAGGCCGCCAGGCCGAGGCGTTCGATCCGGTCCAGCTCAGCCGGGTCGAGTGGGATCGTGGCGGGCACCTGGGCAGCCGCGGTGGCACGCACGTCCGCTCGCAGGGAGGAGATCGCATCGGCCGCGCTGACGATGTTGACTCGGCCGTAGCGGTGGAATATCCGCATGGCCTCCTGGGCGGCCGAGAGCCGTCCGGCGGGATCTGTTGCGTCAACGGTAGCAGCGGTATCTGCCGGCGCGTCGGCATTCATCATGATGATTTGCTCGTTGGCTGGTATGTCCCCCGCCATGGGTGATCTGTGTCCCTTCTGCTGGGCAGCTGTGCGGAGTTGTACCGGGTTGATCTAGAGTTGTGTTGCGTTTGGGAAAACTGTGCACCCGGATGCCGGGCCGGCTCTGCACGTGGAGGCCGGGCCGGCGCTGCACTCGGATGCCGGGCCGGCGCTGCGCCAGGACGCGGCGGTACCCCCCTCGGGTACCAGGCGGTGCCCCGGGTAACCGGTGGTAACCAGGCGCAGGGCAGTACCCAGCGCGCGTCAGTATCCAGGTGCACGTCGGCGTTCACGCACACTGCTGGGCGGCGGGCGTGAACCCGGACGGTCGGTCAGGGGCCACGGCCAGCGGTTTCGCCAGCCGTGTACGCGCCGGACCACCGTGTGCACCCGGAAGAGGTGGGAGCGGATGCCAGCTCCCGCTGCGGCGGGCCCGCCATGATCCAGCGGGCCCGCTTCTACCGTTTTCGGCCCGATCGGCCGGCTCCGAGAGCCTGTTTTGAATCTTCTGTCCGGGTCAGCCCATCGAGGTTCGGATCAGCCCATCGGGCGTCGGGTCGGACCCGAGGGCGGCGGTTCGCCCCGGAGCTGGGTGTCACCCCAACCGATGCTCCCCTGCAGGGAGGGCTGGAGGTGCTGGCCCTGTTGAACCTGCGAACCCGGTGGGCTCTGCTGGCCCCCACGTGCCTGCGCCGCCATCGCCTCGGCCACGTTGTGCATGATGGCTTCCACCAGCCGCACCGCCTGTGTCGTGGGCAGGTTCAGCACAACCTCGGCGTCGCCGGCGATCTGGAACCGTACGGACACATCCACCATGTCGCAATCCCCATCTCCGGTTAGGTCTCCTGCGGGCCCGCACAGGCGCGAAATAATGCCATATTCGCGCCTCCTTCGACCGTGATCATGCCTCGATCAGCGTGCATGTGCGGTCCCGGTCCATCTGCCGCACAGATCACGGTACGTCGCGGCGTTCCGTAGCCGGATGCGGCCTCGCAACCGAGAGGTCGGACCAGCCGTACCGATCACGGTTGGGTAGTGTCCGGACGGTGACCGCAGCATATTGCACCGTGGCTGACTGTATTGCCGAGCTCGACCGCAGCTATCCTCCGTCCTGGGCGCAGTCGTGGGATGCTGTGGGGCTCACGGTCGGAGACCCGCAGATGCCGGTTCACCATGCACTGTTCGCCGTTGACCCAACACTCGACGTCGCACGGGAAGCCGTTGGTTGCGGTGCGCAGCTTCTGGTCACCCATCATCCGTTGTTTCTCCGCAGTGTTCACGGTGTCGCGGAGACCGACGCGGGTGGCCGGGTCGTGGCAACCCTCATCCGTGGGGGCGTGGCGCTGTTCAGCGCGCACACCAACGCCGATG
>NZ_CAUVXO010000205.1:0-2272 GCF_963555865.1 Protofrankia sp. Cr1 | reverse complement strand
CCCGCAGCCGCCCGGGGCCGAGCCTGGTAACGGCGGACTGGGCCGCGTCGGCAACCTGGCCGAATCCGAACCACTCGGCGCGTTCTGCGCGCGGGTGGCGGCCGCGCTGCCCGCCACGGCGGGCGGGGTGCGTACCACCGGTGCGCCGCAACGCCCGGTGCGCCGGATCGCGGTCTGTGGCGGTTCTGGCGGCGAGCTGGTGGGCGCCGCTGCGCGTGCCGGAGCCGATGTGCTGGTAACCGCCGATGGGCGTCACCACCACGTCCTGGACGCCGTCAGCGCGCACGACGTCGCCCTGGTGGACGTGGCGCACTGGGCGAGCGAATGGCCGTGGTTGCAGGTCGCCTCCGCGCGGCTGGGCGCAGGCCTGGCCGGGCGAGGTCGTACGGTGAACACAACGGTTTCCAGTCTGGTCACCGACCCGTGGCGGTGGCATGCGAGCTCATCGGGGCCAGCCGCCGGCCAAGCGTAGCGAGCCGGACAGCCCTATCCTCGGGCGCTCTGGGCACGGTGAGCGTGACACGCACGACAGCGCGCTCGGTGAGTGCGGTTTTGTAAGCGCGGTTTTGTAAGCACAGGGAGGAGCACATGAAGGCCGACCCAGCGACCCAGCTTCGCCTGCTGTCCGTGCAGGCGATCGACTCGAGCCTTGACCGGCTCGCCGCGCGGCGGCGGAACCTGCCTGAGCTTGCCGAGATCGACAAGCTGAGTGCGCAGCTCGCCGCGCTCAATGACGACCTGGTTCGGGTCTCGACGGAGCTGCGGGACCGAGGCCGTTCGCAGCAGAAGCTGGACGACGAGGTCGACCTGGTGCGGGCGCGGGCGGCCCGGGACCAGAAACGTCTCGACTCCGGGCAGATCACCAGTTCCCGCGAACTGGAAAATCTTCAGGCGGAGATCGCCTCGCTCGCTCGCCGGCAGAACGCACTTGAGGACGAGACGCTGGCGCTGATGGAGGTCATCGAGGGGCTCCAGACGCGCGCGGGGGCGATCCGGGCCGATCAGGAACGCCTCGAGGCCGAGCTGGCGGTAGCCGGCGGCAGGCGGGACACCGCGCTCGCGGAGATCGACGATGAAACGGGCGCTCGTCGCGGTGAACGCGAGGCCACCATCCCGACCCTTCCCGCTGATCTGGTAGCCCTTTACGAACGGCTGCGCTCCTCCTCCGCCGGTGTCGGCGCGGCCAGGCTCGTCCGGCGGCGGTGTGAAGGATGTCACCTGGAACTGTCCGGCGCCGATGTGCGTGACGTCGCGGCGGCCGCCCCGGACGAGGTGGTGCGCTGTGAGGAATGCCGGCGCATCCTCGTCCGGACCGCCGAATCGGGCCTGTGAGCACCGGTGATGGGAGAAGATCATGAATGACCGTCCGTCGCGCCGGCTTGTCGTCGAAGCCGACGGCGGATCACGGGGCAATCCGGGCCCGGCCGGGTACGGAGCGCTCGTGCGGGACGCCGAAACAGGGGACGTGCTGGCCGAGCGGGCCGGGGCGATCGGTCGGGCGACCAACAACGTCGCTGAGTACCAGGGGCTGATCGCGGGTCTGCGCGCGGCGGCCGACATCGACCCGAACGCCGTCGTCGAGGTCCGGATGGACTCGAAGCTGGTCGTCGAGCAGATGAGCGGACGCTGGAAGATCAAGCATCCGGCGATGCGCCCGCTGGCGATGGAAGCCGCAGACGTCGCGCTCGGTTTCCCGCAGGTCCGCTACGGCTGGATTCCGCGGGAGCGCAACGGCCATGCCGACCGGCTGGCGAACGAGGCCATGGACGCGGCTGCCCAGGGACGAACCTGGGAGCCGCCGGAACCCCAGTCGCCCGAGCCCACACCGCACCGGGCGCCGACCACGAACCGGCTGTCCGGCTGGATGGCTCCGCCGGCGCCACCCACGACCACCGTGTTGCTGCGCCACGGGCAGACCCCGATGTCGGTGGAGAAGCGCTTCAGCGGCACGGTGGACGCAGGTCTGACCGACGTCGGCTATGCACAGGCCGACGCGGTGGCGGTACGGCTGCGTGAGGTCGAGTTCGAGGCGGTGTACTGCTCGCCGCTCAAGCGAGCCCGCCAGACCGCGGACGCCCTCGGCCGGGACTACGTCGTCGACGACGACGTGCGGGAGACCGACTTCGGCACCTGGGAAGGACTGACCTTCGGCGAGGTCCGCCAACGTTTCCCGGAGGAGCTCAACGCCTGGCTGGCTGATCCGTCGGTGCCGCCGCCCGGTGGCGAGAGCATCCTGGACACGGTCGGGCGGGTCACCGCCGCCCGGGACCGC
>NZ_CAUVXO010000204.1:0-8675 GCF_963555865.1 Protofrankia sp. Cr1 | reverse complement strand
GCCGGGACGACCCCGGTGTGAACCGTCCGGCCGGCACGCCGTTGTCCACAGGAGGCCACGGTTCGCCAGAGGCCACTGTCCACAGGAAGCGGAGGCCGCCGTATCACTACCGCGTGACGTGGCCTTACTGCGACCATCGGTGTCTGGGACCGGAGACGGGACGCGGAGGGCGCTGGTGGCGAAAGCCTGGAAGATCGCGGCAAAGCCGGCCCGGCCGCGACTCACGTGGGTGACCCTCCTGCTATGGATCATCATAGCGGTCGTCGCCACCCCACTCGCCGGCAGGCTGACCGGCGCGCAGACGAACGACGCCTCAGCCTTCCTGCCCACCGACGCCGAGTCCACCCGCGTGCTCACGGCCGAGAAGCTCCTGCCGGGTGGGGACGCGGTACCCGCAATCGTCGTCCTCGCCCGTGATCCCGAACTGACCCCCGCCGACCGGGCGACAGCCGAAACGCTCAGCCACGAACTCCAGCGGTTCTCCGTCATCCCGATCGGCGCGCCCGTCCCGTCCCCCAGGGGCAACGCGTTGCTGTTGAGCATCAGCCTCGCGCAACGGGCCGACATCGTGGATTTCACCGACGACGTCAAGGAGATCCGGCGGATCGTGCGTCACGCGGCGCCGCCCGGACTTCAGACCGGCCTGGCCGGACCAGCCGGCCTGCTGACCGACTCCTATGACGTGTTCAGCGGAGTGGACACCACACTGCTGTTCGTCACCGCCGGGGTCGTCGCGGCCATTCTACTGATCGTCTACCGCAGCCCTTTCCTGTGGCTGGCGCCGCTGCTGTCGGTCGCCATCGCAGACCAGGCGGCCACCGCCCTGACCTACCTCGGAGCCAGGTACGGCGGCCTGACCGTCAATGGGCAGAGCGCCGGGATATTACGGGTGCTCGTGTTCGGCGCCGGCACCGACTATGCGCTCCTGCTCATCGCTCGATACCGAGAAGAACTGACCCGCTACGAAAGCGTGTACGAGGCGATGCGGGTCGCGATCCGGCGGGCCGGGCCGGCAATCGTCGCCTCCGCCGCGACCGTCATCGCAGGCCTGCTGTGCATGCTGTTAGGCGACCTCAACTCCGACCGTGGTCTCGGCCCGGTGGGCGCCATCGGAATAGCCGCAGCGCTGGTGACGATGATGACGCTTCTCCCGGCCGCACTCGTCGCGTGCGGCCGGCGGCTGTTCTGGCCGTTCATCCCCGGTTACGGCGTGGGCACCGTCGAGGAATCCGGCTTCTGGTCACGTACCGGCGCCAGAATTGCCGCGCGGCCCCGCCTCGTGTGGATCGCGACCACCCTGATGCTTACCGGGCTCGCGTTCGCGACCCTGCACCTGAACACCAGCCTGCGCGGGGACCAGGGATTCACCAAACCGGTGGATTCCGTGGTGGGTCAGGAACTCGTGCAGCGAAGTTTCCCGGCCGGCGCGACCGCGCCAACATATGTCATCGCCAATATCACGGCCACGGACGATGTGCTTTCCACCATTCGCAGGAATCCCGCGGTCACCGCTGTCGGGGAAACCGGCCGCGGAGCGACCCTGGTCCAGTTCATCGTTATTCTCGCACAACCGCCCGACACACAGGCGTCCTTCGACACGATCAAAGCGCTCCGGGGTGCCGTCCACGCGATACCTGCCGCGGACGCGCTGGTCGGCGGAACCACGGCGGTGAACCTGGACGTACGCACCGCCTCCGTACGCGACCAGAAAGTGATCATCCCGGTGGTCCTGGGAGTCCTGGCCGTGATTCTCGGGTTGCTCCTGAGAGCGGTGGTCGCTCCACTACTCCTGATCGCAACCGTGGTGCTCTCGTTCCTCGCCGCGCTCGGCGCCAGTGCACTCGCCTATGACTGGCTGTTCGGCTTTGCCGGAGCCGACCCGTCCCTGCCGCTACTGGGATTCATATTCCTGGTGGCGCTGGGAATCGACTACAACATCTTCCTGATGATCAGGGTTCGGGAAGAAGCCGAGAGACTCGGCCCCCGAGCAGGCGCACGCCGCGGGCTGGCCGTCACCGGCGGCGTCATCACCTCGGCGGGAGTCGTGCTGGCGGCCACCTTCTCGGTACTCTTCATCCTGCCCCTGGTGCAGCTCGCGGAGGTGGGCTTTCTGGTGGCGTTCGGAGTGCTGGTCGACACCTTCGTGGTGCGCTCGATCCTCGTGCCCGCGTTGGCGCTCGACATCGGCCCGAAGATCTGGTGGCCGAGCCGCCTGGCCCGGCTGCCTGCGGGGCCGCCGGGAACGGCAGCCGGTACCGATCCCCCCGGTAGCGTAGGTAGCGCCGGCAACGAGGTCCTTGTGGGGCCGCCGGCGGTGCGAAGAGAACCATGATCGCACCGCCTGTCATCCGCCGGCCAGGTCTGAAACAGGTCTGAAGGAGGCATTTAGCCGAAGGTCGGAAACTCCGGCCCGAAAACCTGCCGCCACAGGTTGACGGCATCCTCGTGCCGACCCGCCTGCTCCGCCTCAACAGCATCATCAGCATGGACGCGCGCGAACCGCACCGACTCCGCGAGCGCGTCGCAGTCGTCCCCCTGCAGGTAGGTCGACAGGTCGCCGCCGACCTCCGCCGGGTCGTAGGCGGTGAACCCCTTGTTCTCGACGTGCCGGAAGACCTCCGCCAGCGCCTGCCGGGTGTTCAGCCCGCGGTTGATCAGAACCTTGCCCGCGAGCGCCTCCAGGTGGAACGAACGCAGATGGCTGCCGCAGACCCGATTCCACGCCTTGAGCAGCCGAACCGCCGAAGCGACCCGTGGGCCGGCGTCCGCCATCCAGCTCGCGTGCCGCTCCGGCCGGGTCGGCAGCCAGCCGCCGACGCAGTCGGGCATGACGTAACCTGCCCGTGGATGGTCGAAGGCAGGCACGAGATGGACGTCCGGCGCCGAGTTGTAGACGATGCGCATGGCCTGGCCACGCGTGCCGATCGTCTGGATGCGCTCGCCACCGATCGCGTTGCGAACGCAGAGCAGCAGGTCACGTGAGTCCCAGCGGAAGCGCTTCCAGGCGCTGTTCGCTGCGCTGAACACCACGAAGATGTCAACCTCGTCCAGCGGGCGGATCATCGTGTCGCGCCCCGCGGAACCGATGGTAGCCACACCGACCAACGGCAGCGCGCAGCGCGGTGGAAAGATCGCCCGTAGGGCCTGCTCGGCGTCGTCCCGACGGGCGTCGATGACCGCGCGGTCGTCGACGTTGAGGCGGATCAGGTCGTCGAGCTTGGCGAAGGCGCGCGCGGTCGTGCCCACCAGCAGGGGACCGGTCATCGCACCTGTGATGGGACCGGTCTGCGGGTTAAGCGGACCGGCCCCTGGATCATCCGGGAACAGCGGGTTGTGTGCTCCTGGCCCGGTCTCGTCCGAACGGCGCCAGTGCGGCGGAATGATCAAATGATCATATGTGACCTCAGACCCACGCGGCCGCATCGGGCCTGGCACGTCCGGACTGTCCACGGGTGCGACTTCACGCCGGGTTTCCACGCTCACTCTGAGAACCTCCCAGGCGCCTTCGCGCCAACCGTACGGTCCCCCATCCATGACACGCGCCGATGGCCAACCGACACGGACGCGTGAACTGGGCGGCTGGCTCACACCGTCCTATTCGCGACATCGCATCTATGGTGCCGCATCCTGCAGCGGGGTAAACATCGGGGCCAGCCTGGTTACCTAAAGTCACAGATCCGGTGGAATTACGGAAGTGGTGAGGCAGTGGATGTGACGCAGTGGATGTGACGTTACGGAGGGGGCGGCCGGAACCAGACCCGCCAGCCACCGGACAGCACGATGTCCGCGGGCACGAATGCGGTCGCCACGGCCAGGCGCTCACCCGTTCGGTCACCGACACGCACCCGGGCCTCGACGACCACCTGGCCGCGGAACTCCAGCCAGCCGGCCAGCGCCCGCAGGGCCTCGGTCGCGTACCCCCGGCGCCGGTAGGGACGCCCGATGGACACCGACACCAGTGCCCGCCGGTCGACGGCGTCCACCGCCAGCAGACCGACGGCCACCGAGTCCTCACCACGCACCGTCCAGGTCATCACGCCGCGCCCTCCGCCGGCCCGGCGACGCAGATCACGCCGCAACGCATCGGTCGGATCATCGGCGACGTCGACAGCGATCCCCTGCGCCTGGTGCAGGCACGCGCCCGCCAGCACCGGTCCCAGCTCCTCGGCCACGAAGCCGGCGTTCCACACCGTCAGGGGAAGCGCAAGCAACCTCGATGTCGTCAGGGTCGGCCCTTCACCCACGGCGGGCGGGCTCCACGACGCCGAGCAGTCCCCGCTCCCGCAGCAGCACCTCGGTGCGTGCCATCCCCTCGTCGAGGCCGACGCGGGGCGCCCAGCCGGCCAGGTTTCTGATCTTGGCGATCGAGTAGGTGCCCGTTCGGGCCAGCTCAGCCAGCGCGAGCGGTCCAAGATCAACATAAACTCGGGGGTGTAGACGCGAGCTCACCCGTCCGGACAACCACCTGCGCCCGACCAGCAGCCGGTCCGCCGAGTCGAGCGCACGAACAAACGCCGCCGGCACCGAGCCCGGCAAGGCCACGCCGGCCATCCGCGCGTATCGGCCGAAGAAGTCAGATGCCGAAACACCCGCCCCACCCGTGACATGCAGGATCTCACCAACCGCCGCCGGGCAGTCCATGACCGCGGCGACCGCCGACACCAGATCGTCGACGTGGACGGGGCTCAGGATCCCGCGGCCGGAGTCCACCAGGACGAAGCGGCCGGCCCGCAACAGCAGCAGCGGCCACAGGGTCCATCGACCGGCCCGTGGTCCGTACGCGTCGCCGACCCGTAGCACTGTCACCGCCAGACCGCGGGAGGCTGCGGCCACGGCTGCGTGCTCGGCCGCAGCCAGCGCGTCAGCCCGCGCCAGACCGGTCATGGTGACGGGCACGGCCTCGTCAGCGTCGGCAGGGAAGGAAGGGCCCAGCACACTCACACAGGACATGTGAACAACGCGACCGACGCCGGCGCGGTGGCATGCGTCCAACACGCCAGTGGTTCCGGCTACCGTGATCCTACGCATTTCACTGTCCGCAACCGGTATCGGCCGGCTCGGCACGCCGGCTCGGACCGCGGCCAGCTCGCCACCGCCACCTGTGCCGACGGCCGCCGCGTGCACGACAAGATCCGCCCCGGTGAGCAGTTTCTCCCAGTCACCGGGATGGGTGACGTCGGCCACGACGATGCCCGGACCACGGCGGACGTCTATCGGCACAACATCGTAGCCGCGTCGGCGGAACTCGTGCACGACCGCGTCCCCGATGAATCCCCCGGCGCCGGTCACCACCGCGCGAGCCACGTCGTCCCCTCTCACCCCTGGGACCTACCCGGCAGATCCCCGATCCCGGTAATCGGCCTTCCCGGAAGATCGCTTCCCGATCCACCGGACTCCCCGCCAAGACGACACCCGGATACCTCAAGGTCTATCAGACAGGCCTAACGTACCGTCACGCCGAGCACGCAGACAGGTCGTTCCGGTCGCACGATATCGACCCTACGTGATCGGAGCCCAAGAGTAACTGGTTTCAGGCACCGGCGGCCGCGACGACTCGGCCGCGGCCACCAGCCCGGTGCAGCGCCGGCATCCGCACCCCAACCGCCGACATCTTACTTTAAGTAGCCCCCTAATCGCTCTTACGGCGTCCCGAAATCCTGCGTCCAGTACGTCCCGTAACTGCCCCCGGTGCCGTAACCGACGCCGATCTGCTTCAACGAGCAGTTGAGGATGTTCTCCCGGTGCCCGGAACTGTTCATCCAGCCCGCCATGACCTCGGTCGGAGTGCGCTGCCCAGCAGCGATGTTCTCCGCGGCGATCGAGAACTGGTACCCGGCAGCAGCCATGCGTTGAAAGGGCGTGCGCCCGTCCTGGCTCGTGTGGCTGAAGTAGTTATGCGTCGCCATGTCGTCGCTGTGCGCCTGCGCCGCGGTGGTCAGCCTGAAGTCGACGGTCAGCGCAGCGCAGCCGGCCTTGGCCCGTTCGGCGTTCGTGAGCGCTACCACCTGGGAAGCCGGGTCTGCCGATGTCGGCTCGGTGGCGGTACCCGGCGTAGCCGCTGTAGGAGGAGCGACCGGAGCGACCGGTGCGGCTGTGGCCGCCGGGCCGCCCGCCGTGGCGTCCGCGACCGGTGTGGACCACGGCGGCGAGCTCGGTGGGAGCGACGCCGCCCACGGCCACCCGCCAGGTTTGACAGCGGTGCGCATGTGAACGGTCTCACCAACCGTGCCACGATCGACGGTCTGTGGCGGTACAGACCCCTGCGCGGGATCAACCGGTGACGTCGAGGACACCAGGGCCGGGGACGAAGCCCCAGGACTGGTCGCGGCCGCGGGCCCTCCCCCGTGGACCAGCTGGGCCAGGAGCAACCCGACGGTGGCGAGAACGAAAACGAAGACTGCCAGGACGGCGCCGGACCAACCCTGCCGGGAACGGCGGTGCTTGCGATGTCGAACCATGGAACCTTCCGTGTGGTCGGTCCCCCCCGCGCTATGCCCCCTGCATCCGGGACAAGGGTAGCGAGTACTAGGCACGGTGAGCCATCCCGTATCGCTTTTAACCGAATAATCATGAGCAGATCAGGCCAGTGTGGCGCCACCTCGGATCCACCCGACGACATGCCGTGTCGGACGGGCGGCCAACGGCCCTGGCCGGCTGCCCCGGGTGACGCCTAGGAGCGCCCGGCAACAGGGGGCAAACGTCCGCACCCGTCGGACAGACCGGGCCACATGCGGGGCCAGAGTGCCAAAGTGCTGGTAGGACACATCAGGACGGGCAAGTATCCGGACGTGACGCCGTTCGAGACGGGGCCCGTCCAAGGGCAGCGCGCTAACATGACCCATTACGGCGCCAGCGGTCGCGACCAGCGGGATCCCGGGCGTGGGGGCACCAGACGACACGCCCGCATCCGGGTCGGCCGCGAGCATGCCGGCGGCGACCAGGATCGTGTCACCAGGCAGCCAGAAAACGACGAGGATGCCGCTGTCGACGAAGACGAGCGTGAAGATGACGGCATAGAGCACCGCTCCGGACAGGCCATCCACACTCGCACGGTTCGAGCCTGTCTGCCCCCGAAGGCTCGATCATCGTACCCTTCGCGCGACTCCAGTCCGCCGTTCATATCCAAATCGGCCAATTATCGACCTAACGGACACGCAACTCCTACTGCCCACAGGAGCCACAACCATGCCCATCGCCACCCCGGACGTCTACGCACAGATGCTTGACCGGGCCAAGACCGAGGCATTCGCCTACCCGGCGATCAACGTTACGTCGTCGGAAACCCTGAATGCAGCCCTGAAGGGCTTCGCCGATGCCGGCAGCGACGGCATCGTGCAGGTCTCCACCGGCGGTGCCGAGTTCCTCTCCGGCACCCGGGTGAAGAACATGGTCCTCGGCGCGCAAGCACTCGCCGAGTTCGCCCACCATGTCGCCAAAGCGTATCCGGTCAATATCGCCCTGCACACCGACCACTGCCCCGCGGACAAACTCGACACCTATCTGCGCCCCCTGCTTGCGATCTCCAAGGACCGGGTTCTCCGCGAAGGGCGGGATCCGCTGTTTCACTCACATATGTGGGACGGATCGGCAGTCGAGCTGGAGGAGAATCTCAAAATTGCCGACGGCCTCCTGATCGAATGCCACCAGGCCAAGATCATCCTGGAGGTGGAGATCGGTGTCGTCGGCGGCGAGGAGGACGGCGTCGTCGGTGCGATCGACGAGAAACTTTACACCACGCCGACGGACATGTGGCGCACCGCCGAGGTTCTCGGCACCGGCGAACGGGGCCGCTACATGCTCGCCGCAACCTTCGGAAATGTGCACGGTGTATACAAGCCGGGCAATGTGAAACTCCGTCCGAGCATCCTTCGGGACGGGCAGCAGTATGTCGCGCAGCAGCTCGGTCTGCCAGTCGACGCCAAGCCCTTCGACCTGGTCTTTCACGGCGGTAGCGGTTCCGACCTGGCCGAAATTCGCGAGACGCTGGACTACGGCGTTGTCAAGATGAATGTGGACACCGATACCCAGTACGCATACACCCGGCCGATCGCCGACCATGTCTTCAAGAACTACGCCGGCGTACTGAAAGTGGACGGCGAAGTCGGTGTGAAGAAGCAGTACGACCCACGCAGCTACGGCAAGGCAGCCGAGTCCGGTATGGCCGCCCGTGTCGCGCAAGCCTGCGCAGACCTGCGCTCGGCGGGGCGTTCGCTGACCAGCTGACCCATCCGGCCAAAGGAGGCGCGACATCGCGTTTCGCGCCTCCTTCGGCCGCCGGCAAGCAAGCTGAGCGCACGCATGCGCGCGTTAGCAGTCGATCTCGAGGAACGGCAAGAGTGGACAGCGCGATGTGCGCATAGTCACGAACCGCATTCACGGCTTGTTCAGCCACCAGCAATTCTGGTTATGGTCTGCGCCGTGCCCGTCGATACGATGGGGACACGTCGGGCGGCACGCCGAATCCTGCCCTCGCTCGACGAAAACCAAACTTGCGGCAGGAACGGGGGACCCACTTTCGGACGTCGATATCGGGCGTCCTCGGGGTGAAGCCGTGAAAGCGGCCGGGCAGTCCCAGCCCGAATCCGACAGCTCACCTCGCAGGCGTGGGGAAGGGCATTACCAATATGTCCAGTACACGTTCTCGTGGTCGACATCGTGGAGTTCGCCGGGCTCGG
>NZ_CAUVXO010000203.1:4621-9557 GCF_963555865.1 Protofrankia sp. Cr1 | reverse complement strand
CAGCCGACGCTGATCAGTGTCTGCCTCGAACCGTACGCGGTGGGAGACCGGCTCCGATACGAGCTCGCCAGGCTCGCCGGGCAATACGCCGCCCTCGCGAGGGAGATACCGGCCACGCAGTTCAGAGGACGAGTGCCGGCCGATGCCTTCGCGATCGAGGCGCAGCCGCTCTACGCCGAGGCGGTGCGTCGCTACACCGACCGGACGTATCGCATCCGGGTCTCGGTGGCCTCCGCCGGCCCGCTGGCTCCGGCGTTCGGCGAGCTGCTCGCGGCGACCATCTCGCCGCCGGTGCGCGACGGTGCCTTCGGGGGCGGTGGGGCCGTGGCCCGGCGACCGCCGCCGGAGGACATCGGGCCAGCGTGGGTCAATATCACCACCCTGGGTCGTGAGTGGCTCGACGCGACATACCGGCAGGGCTCGCCGCCGGGTTTCCTCAACGAGTCTGAACGCATCCTGTGCGAATTAGCCGATGTTCCAGAAGCCGCCGTGGCTTTTCGTTTCCCCTACGAGGTCGCTGGTCGCCCACGACTGTTCGACCTCCGCGAGCGGGCGGCCGCGCAGGCCGCTGAGCGGGCGGCCCGCTCGGTGGTCTTTCTGTGTCACGCGGACGAGGACAGCGAGGCGGCGGCCAACCTGTACACCCGGCTGCGGTCCGACGGGTTGCATGGCCTGTGGCTTGAAGCCGAGAATCTCGGCGTCGGCCGGGAGCGGGAACTGGAGATCAGGAGCGCTATCAGACGAAGCCGGGCCGTGGTCGTCTGCCTGTCGAGCGCCGTGTCCAGGCGAGGTTCGGTCAACCGGCAGATCGCCTGGGCGCTCGACGTGGCCATGGAACAACCGCAAGGGGCTGTTTTCATGATCCCGGCGCGCCTTGAGCCGTGCGACATCCCCGATCGCCTGAGCGCCTGGAACCATGTCGACCTGTTCGCCGACGACGGCTACCCTCGGCTGATCCGTGCGCTGCGGGACCTCGACCGCCAATATGCATAAGAGCGACCGGCAATAGGGGACGCGGCGTCGCGGGGTTGGGGCACGCACCTCGCGTCGTTGTCGTCGGTCGACACCCAACACCAGGGTGCCTCCCTCCTCCGCCTCGCGAGCTACGCACCCCAGCCCCGCTCCTTGATCCACGCCCCTATTGTCGGGCGCTCTAAGGCTGACTGACCCCGGTTCTCGCCGACCGGTGCAGAATACGGCGGAACTCGCTATGATCCACGCGGACGGAAGGAGACGGATCCGGAGCGGATGCGGAACAGCATGGCGGGCGTCCGGGCGACAGCGTCGAGGCACACGTGGCAAAGGCGCGCTCGCATACGATCGGTGATTTGTTGCGGCGGACGGCGCTTCGATATCCGGACAAGACCGCTCTCGTCGCCGGCGATTTCCGCGAGACCTATGCGCAGCTGAACGCGACGGTGAACGCGACGGCGCACGCGCTGTCCGATCGTGGGGTGGTCAAGGGCGACCGCATCGCATTGCTGTCGCACAACTGCCGTGAGTTCGTCGTCGTCTATCTGGCGCTGGCCAAGCTCGGCGCCATCCTCGTCCCGGTCAATTTCATGCTGACCGCTGAGGAGATCGCGTTCATCCTCGACCACTGCGAGGTGAGCGGGCTGGTGACCGAGGATGCGCTGGCCCCGATCGCCGAGCGGGCGCTGGGCGTGGCCGGTCGCGGGGTCGACCTCGCCGGCCGGATCAGCTCGGGTGCAGCCGAGCAAGGTGTAGCGGAGCGGGGCACAGCCGGCCGCTGGGAGGACGTCGCGTCCTGGCTGGCGCATGCCGACACATCCGAACCGGAGGTGGCCATCGGTGATGACGACCCGGTGCGCCTGATGTACACCAGCGGTACCGAATCCCGGCCGAAGGGAGTCGTGCTCACCAGCCGCTCGTTGATCGCGCAGTATGTCAGCTGCATCATCGAGGGCGAGCTTTCCCCGGACGACATCGACATACAGGCACTTCCCTTCTATCACTGCGCGCAGCTCGACGGCTGCCTCACGCCGGCCATCTACCTGGGTGCCACCAGTGTGATCCTGCCCAGCGCGGACCCGGCGGCCATTCTGGCCGCGGTGGAGCGGGAGCGGGCGACGAGGCTGTTCTGTCCGCCGACGGTGTGGATCGGCCTGTTGCGCTGCCCCACCTTCGAGGCTCACGACCTGTCGTCGTTGCGCAAGGGCATCTACGGTGCGGCGCCGATGCCCGTCGAGGTGCTACGGGAGATCCGGCAACGACTGCCGGAGCTGCGGTTGTGGAATCTCTACGGTCAGACCGAGATGGCGCCGGTGGCCACGGTCCTGCCTCCGGACCTTCAGGAGGCGAAGGCGGGTTCGGCCGGCCGGCCGGTTCTCAACGTCGAGACCATGGTGGTGGACGACGACGACATGCCCGTCCCGGCTGGAACCGTCGGGGAGATCGTGCACCGCAGCCCGCACGCCATGCTCGGTTACTACAAGGATCCGGAGAAGACGGCCGAGGCGTTCCGGAACGGCTGGTTCCATTCCGGTGACCTCGGCGTGCTTGATTCCGACGGTTATCTCACGGTCGTGGACCGGAAAAAGGACATGATTAAAACCGGTGGTGAGAATGTCGCCAGCCGGGAGGTCGAGGAGGCGATCTACGGGCATCCGGCGGTGGCCGAGGTCGCCGTGTTCGGCATCGCCCATCCCTACTGGATCGAGGCGGTGACCGCCGTCGTGGTCGCGCGCCCAGGGGCGACGATCGCCCCCAAGGAGATCATCGACTACGCGCGCGAACGTCTGGCCAGTTACAAGACCCCGAAGTATGTCGTCGTCACCGACCAGCTCCCGAAGAGCCCCAGCGGTAAGATCCTCAAGCGGGAGCTGCGAACGATCCACGCTCATCTCGCCGGCGCCGTCGTACCGTGATCACTTGGGGCTGGTGTACCATTCGGACCCCACGCTGATGAACACCCCGTCCGCCTCGGCGCTGACGCTTTCACCGATCAGCAGCCTGGCTGTTGCCCGGATTTTGCGACCTTCGACATCGAGAAGCTCGGATTCCGCCCGGAGCGGTGTTGAGATCGTCACCGGCGTCTTGTAGCGGATCGTCATCGTCCCGGTGGCGATGAGTTTCCCGGCGAGGGATGCGGCATGTCCGAGCATGACGTCGAACAGCGCGGCGATGTAGCCACCGTGGACGTTGTTCCGGCTGCCCTCGTAGGCCGGCCCGAGGGTCGCCTCGCCGTGGAACATCTCGCCGCGGCGTTCGACGATCAGCGGCGGGGCGAACGGGTGGGAGCGACCGAAGATGGGATGCCGTTCCCAGAGCACGGCATTGTCGGCACTGCCGATCCGCAGCCCCGCCCGGCCGTCGTACCGGCTGGCGCGGGCGTGGGGCCGGGCTAGGCGCTCCATGCGTTGCGCGGCGTCGGCGATGGCGCGCAGGTCCTCGGTGGGTATGTCGCCGGTCGCCAGGTGTCCGGCGAGCGCCCGCAGGGCCGCCGCGGCCCGGCGCGCCTCGCTCAGCCCGTCGGTCACCCCCTCGTCCAGCCCCTCGCCAGTTGCCGCCGTCGACGAAAGGGTCGACGGCCCGGTCGGCCTGCCGGGCCGGTCCTGGCCATCTGACATGCTGGGATCTCCTCACTTCGGGTGTCGTGACCATCGGACGGCCCGACATCCCATCCGCCAATACTCCTTCAAATAGTAATATAATTATGCTGAACTTTCGACTGTCTGGTCGGCTCCCTCTTCGGACGGGTGGATGTCGGCCCAGGCATGGGAGAGCGCTTCGGTGAAGATTTCCGGGGGTTGTGCGCCGGAGACTCCGTACCGGCTGTCGACGACGAAGAACGGCACGCCGGTGGCACCCAGTGCCCGCGCCCGGTGGGCATCGCCGTCCACCACGTCGGCGTAGGTGCCCTCGACGAGTACGCGGCGGGCCTCGTCGGCGTCCAGGCCGGCTTCACCGGCCAGTCCGACGAGGCACTCGCGGTCGAACAGGGACCTCCCTTGGGTGAAGTGGGCCAGGTAGAAGCGCTCGACGACGGCGTCCTGGATGCCGCGGTCCCCGGCCAGCTGGACGAGCCGGTGCGCATCGGCGGTATTGCCGACAAACCCGTCGACCAGGTGGTATTCCAGGCCGACGGTGGCTGCGGTGCGTTCGACCGCGACCTGGCTCGCCCGGGCCTGCGCTTCGGTCATGCCGTACGTGGCGACCAGCATGGCGGTCTGGCCGACGACGCGGTCGGTGGGCATGGTCGGGTCGAGCTGGAATGAATGGTGGACGATCTCGATCTGGTCGCCGTGGGGGAAGCCGGCCAGCGCCTGCTCGAAGCGGCGCTTGCCGATCCAGCACCACGGGCAGACGAGGTCGGACCAGATGTCAACCCGCATGGGGTTCTCCTCGGTGCTGGTCGGAATGTGCTGGTCGGGCTGCGGTCGGGATACGAGGGCAGGGTACGGCGGCTGTGCCGGCCCTGCTGGAGCAATGCTGACCGAAATATGAGGTACACCTCGACTTTTCCCGATGTCCGACCTGGTGTACGTGGCGGTCTGGGGTCTGGGTCTAGTCTGCGGTCTGGGGTCTAATTGAAGAGTTCTTCAATTAGCGACATGGTGGATGGCCTGCTGCGCTCGAGCGGCGGGCCGCTGAGCAGGGGAAGGGCGGGCCGAGGCCGATGCCGGGGACGAGGGTGACCAGGGCCGCGCGGACGCAGGTTCCGCTCTATCAGGCGAAGGCGGAGTTCTTCCGGATGCTGGGGCATCCGGTGCGGATCCGGGTGCTGGAACTGCTCCAGGACGGGCCGATGCCCGTTCGGGACCTACGCTGCGCCGTCGAGGTGGAGCCGTCGAATCTGTCTCAGCAGCTGGCGGTGTTGCGCCGCTCGGGGATCGTGACGGCGACCCGGGACGGCTCGACGGTCGTCTACGCGCTCGCGGGCGGGGACGTGGCCGAGTTGATGCGGGCCGCGCGA
>NZ_CAUVXO010000203.1:1856-4132 GCF_963555865.1 Protofrankia sp. Cr1 | reverse complement strand
CTCGATGGGCCGCTCGCCACGTAAGGACCTGCTCGCCGGACTTACCGTGGCGGTGGTGGCCCTACCCCTGGCGTTGGGGTTCGGGATCTCCTCCGGGCTCGGTGCCCAGGCGGGACTTGCCACCGCAGTGGTCGCGGGCGCCCTTGCCGCGATCTTCGGCGGATCCAATCTGCAGGTCTCGGGACCAACCGGCGCTATGACCGTGGTGTTGGTACCGATTGTCCACACCTACGGTCCCAGCGGAGTGCTCACCGTCGGGCTGCTGGCGGGGTTGCTGCTGGTGACCCTCGCATTGGCGAAGGTCGGCGGCTACATGCGCTATGTGCCGGCGCCGGTGGTGGAGGGTTTCACCGTGGGGATCGCCGCCGTCATCGCCCTCCAACAGGTACCCGCGGCGTTCGGGGTGAAGGCCCCACCCGGGGACAAGGTCGTCGTGGTGGCCGCACGTGCCGTCATCGACTTCGCCGGACATCCGCACTGGGCGGCCGTGGTCCTGGCCGGCACGGTCATCGCGGTCATGCTGGCCGGGGGCCGGTGGCGGCCGACGGTGCCCTTCTCCCTCGTCGCGGTTGTCGCGACAACCGTCGCAGCGCAGGCCGCGCACCTGCCGGTGGCGCGCATCGGCCACCTGCCGGCCGGGCTACCCACCCCCTCGCTGGGCTTCCTGGACCCTTCCGCAGTGCCGGGACTGCTGCCTTCGGTGGTCGCGGTCGCCGCACTCGCCGCGCTGGAGTCACTGCTGTCGGCGACGGTGGCGGATGCGATGAGCGTGTCCGATCGCCATGACCCGGACCGGGAGTTGTTCGGTCAGGGCGTGGCCAACCTGGCCGCGCCGCTGTTCGGCGGGGTTCCCGCCACCGCTGCGATCGCCCGCACCGCGGTCAACGTCCGTTCCGGCGCGGTGTCCCGACTGGCCGCCCTCACCCATGCGGTCGCGCTCGCGGTCATCGTGTTCGCCGCGGCCCCCCTGGTCGGACGCATCCCGCTGGCGGCGCTTGCCGGGGTGCTGCTGGCTACGGCCGTACGCATGGTCGAAGTCGGCTCGGTTCGGGTGCTGGCGCGTGCGGACCGGGGCGACGCCGCGGTACTGGTGCTGACAGCGCTGGCCACCCTGGCGCTGGACCTGGTCGTCGCAGTGATAGCCGGCCTGGTCGTGGCCGGAGCGTTGGCGCTACGCCAGGTTGCCAGGGCCGCGCGGGTCGAACAGGTCGCCCTGGACGACGGCCTGTCACCAACCGACCACCACGCAGAAGAACAGGCCCTGCTCGCGCGGCACATCGTGGCATACCGCATCGACGGGCCGGTGTTCTTCGCCGCCGCGCACCGCTTCCTCCTGGAACTCACCGACGTGGCCGATGTCCTGGTCGTCATCCTGCGGATGTCCCGCGTCACTGCGATCGACTCCACCGGAGCCCTGGTCCTCAAGGATGTGATCACCAAACTGGAACGCCGTGGCATCTGCGTCCTGTTGTCCGGTATCAGGCCCGGTCATCAGCAGGTGCTGTCCACCTTCGGCGTCGCCGAGCACCTGCGCCGCGACGGGCTGCTGTTTCCCGACACCCCCGCCGCGATCGCGCACGCCCTGCTCCTGGCGCCGGATGTGTTGTCGAATCCGCGTGCGGCGCTCTCCCAGCCGCAGGTGGAGGGGACATGCTGATTCCCAGCCCGACCGGAGTGAATCCCGCGTACAGCATCCAGATCCGTGTCCCGGCCCGGGCGGTGAGCGAGGTCCAGTCGGTCATCGCCGACGCGCCCGGTACCGTCACCGTTCAGGCGGACGAACCCGACCCGGACGGTGCGCACCGTATCATCCTAGATGCGGACAGTGCACGCACCCTGACCTGGCTGACCGCCGCGCTGCGCCGCCGCCTGGGCACCGACCTGTTCCACGCCGAAGACCTCGTCTTCGCGACCGCCTCCACGGGCAAGCTCGCCCAGCAGGTGCGTGCGGCCGTCACCACCGGTCATGACGTCGCGCTGCTGGACGCTGACGCCGACCGCCGGGTGATCACCCATCTCGCCGCCCATCCACGCCATACCGACCGCTACACGGGCCGCTCCCGGCGGATTGCGCTGCTCACCGACGCCAGTGCCGTCCTGGACTTCGAGCCGATGCCCGCCGAGACGGCTCTGCCGGCGGTCGAGTCCCAGGCCGTCCACCTGCAGCGGGCAACCGGCCTGGACGTCATTCCGCTGCCGGTCGCCACGCGCGGCGCCGACGAGCTCGCGACCGTCATCCGGATGTTGGCTCCGGGCTTCGCCGCGACCGTCCTCGT
>NZ_CAUVXO010000203.1:0-1466 GCF_963555865.1 Protofrankia sp. Cr1 | reverse complement strand
CACCCGGGCCGACGCCGCCTCCCAGCTGTTGCTGGACGCGGTCAACGACGGGCTCGCCGTGGCCGCCACCGCCGCGGCGCTCAACGCGCTGCGCGCGCAGGCCGTCGACCTGCGTCGGGCCCGGGTCATCCTCGTTGACCCGGCACGAGGCGGGGACCTGGCTGGTCTCCTGGTCGCGGCCGGGATCGGTGACATCACCCTCTACGACCCGGTGGAGTACGGCATCCAGGCGCTGCATGCCGTTGCCGACCAGACGGATCTGGTCATCGACCTGATGGGTCTCGCCGCACCACCGCTGGGCGTCCCGGTGCTGCGGACCCGGTTGGAAACCCCACCCCCGATGCTGGCCGCCACCACCGGGCCGCGCCCGCTGCACGCGCTGCCGGGTCTTGTCAGCGCGGCCGTCACCACCCGGATGCCGATTACTCCCGCGGCACGGCTGGCTGCCGCGTACGCCCTGGCCGCGCAGGCGGAACCCGGTGCCCTGCTGCCCGCGCTGGACCATCCGGAACTGACCGAGGCCGTCGCCGTTGCCGCCATTCGGGCGCTCACCGCGTCGCAGTGAGCAGCGCCGCGGGGGAATTGCCATTCCACCGCCGGGGTGCTTTGACGTATGCAGCTGTCCAAGGCCGCGTGCTGATGCGATCATCGTTACATGAGTGGGGGAGCGGACGAGCGTCGTGACTTCTTCGTATCGTACGCACGGGCGGACCGCGGGCTCTTAACGATGTGAATCTGATGCTACTGCCACAACACCAGATTCACATCGTTCCCAAAGAACGCCCGGCAACAGGTCGTTCCGAACAGCGAGGGGGTTTCCCTGGGTCGGCCTGGGGCGCGCGACGGTGGTGGTGTCGCGCGCCCTTTGGCTGGTCAGGCGTGCTGTGAGCGGATGGTCGGGAGCTGTGCGGTGCGGGCGGGGCTGTACTGGTAGTTGGTGACCAGGCTGACCGCGAGTACGGCGAGTCCGCTGCCGAGGTAGAAGGCGGAAAGCCTGCCGTCGGTGTCGGTGAATGACAGTGCGACCGGTGCGAGGATGAGGAGAGCGGCGGCGAGGTAGTCGCCGGCCGAGTGCACGGTGAAGGGCAGTACCTTGACGACGCCGAGCGGGTAGCGGGTGAGCATGCTTACCACGGCGATGACGATTCCCACGGTGACGCCGGTTGCGACTGCGAGCGATGAGCCGCCGGCCGCCAGCGGGACGATGATGAGCAGTGCTGCGACGGCGTAGTCGGCGACGGCGTGGAACCAGGCGGGCAGGAAGCGGACGAGGGACATGGCGGAACCTCCAGGCGTTGGTCGGGTCTGTCGACGGTCCGGTTGTGCTTTCCGCCTGTTGTTCGGCGCCCGATGGCGGTCGGATGGGTCCGCGGACCGCCTTACCGCCTCAATCCGCTGTCGTCTCGCCGACATCACCGGGATGACTCCGTCGGATGGGGGTGCGGCTACCGGCGGTGCTCTTCGCG
>NZ_CAUVXO010000202.1:6927-10204 GCF_963555865.1 Protofrankia sp. Cr1 | reverse complement strand
TGCAGCAGAGCCGGCAACTGGGCCGCCTCCGACCTGGGCAGCGGGGCGGTGAGATGCGCGTCCGCTTCGGTGATCAGTTCCCAGGAGCTGGACAGGACGGTCCTGCCCGTGGCGGTGGGCGACAGCTCGTAGCGCCGGCGGTCAGTTGGACAGGACCGGCGCTCGACGAGGCCGCGGGCCTCCAGGTGGTCGACGATCTCGACCATCACCGCCCCGCTGGTTCCCAGCTCGTGGGCGACGTGCTGCTGGGAGCACGGCGTGTCGTTCGTGATGACGGCAAGCGCGCCGACGTGGCGTGGGGTGATGCCCACTGCTGCCAGGAGACGAGACGCGATCGTGTGGACCCGGTAGTGCGCGTGGACGACGAGGAAGGTGCTTCGGCCGGTGAGCGCCTCGGGTAGCCCGGACGGGTGACCCGGCCCGACCAGGATCCGGAGCAGCAGGCCGTGTAGCCGTTCGCGCTCCGGCGGGGTCAGGCCGGCGGTGAACAGCCGCTCGGCGGCTTCGAGTCCGGGCCTCATCGCGGTCAGCCGCGCCCGGCCGGCGTCGGTGGGCACAAGGACGTAGCTACGTCGGTCGGCCGGGTTCCGGCGACGCTCGACCAGGCCGGCCTGCTCAAGTCGGTCGACAAGTTTGACCATGGCGGTCCGGTTGACGTCCAGCCGCTCGGCGAGCCGCTGTTGGGACGAGTACGCTCCGTCGGCGTCGATGGCGACCAGCATGGCGTACTCGCGCGGATGCTGGCCCGGCGGCAGCAAGGCCTGTGCGCCCGCTCGCGCCCGCTCGTGCGCGAGCCGCAGCAGGTACCCGACCGAACCGGCGAGCACCGCCGGGACGTACGTCGATCCGCCCGGCTCCGCGGCGCCGACCCCGGCTGCCCCGGCAGCGTTCACCGGCACGGCGTTCACCGGCACGGCGTTCACCGGCACGGCGTCCGTCGTCACAACCGCTGGCTCGCGCTCCCCGATCATGCATCCCTCCGGCCGTCAGGCGTGGCGGCCACGCTTGGCCTTGTCCCTATGGTAGTTGATAGTTAGGCTAGTTGATAGTTAAACAAGTATCTGTAAGAGGCCTGTCTGGGGAGGAACCGTGCAGAGGAAGTGGTGGACGCTCGCGGCGGTCTGCATCGGCGTCTTCATGCTGCTGCTTGACGTCACGATCGTGAACGTGGCACTGCCGGACATCGGGCGGGCGTTCGGCGCCTCGCTGTCGGACCTGCAATGGACGATCGACGCCTACGCTCTGACGTTGGCCGCCCTGCTGCTGACGGCCGGCTCGCTGGCGGACCGGTTCGGTCGACGGTTGATGTTCGCCGTCGGCACGGCCATGTTCACCGTCGGGTCGTTGCTGTGCGGCCTCGCGCAAACCTCGCTGTTCCTGATCCTGGCCCGGGCCGGGCAGGGTGTCGGCGGTGCGATCATGTTCGCGACGTCCCTGGCGCTGCTCGCCGACGCGTTCCGCGGCCGCGACCGCGGGGTCGCCTTCGGGGTCTTCGGGGCCGTCACCGGCGTGGCGGTCGCTGTGGGCCCGGTCCTCGGCGGGGTGCTGACCAGCGGGTTGTCCTGGCGATGGATCTTCTTCGTGAACCTTCCGGTTGGCGTTGTCGCGGTCGCGATCACCCTGCTCACGGTCGCCGAGTCCCGCAATCCGCACGCCGGTCGGGTCGACTGGTTCGGCCTGGTGACGTTCTCCGGCGCGCTCGGCGCGCTGGTCTACGGGCTCATCCGCAGCAGCACCGACGGCTGGAGCTCGGCCCAGGTCGCCGGGTGCCTGATCGGGGCGGCTGTGCTGCTGGTGGCGTTCGGCGTCGCCGAGGCCGTCCAGACCCAGCCGATGTTCGACCTCACCCTGCTGCGTAAGCCGACCTTCGACGGGGGTTTGTTCGCCGCGTTCGGGCTGTCCGCCAGCCTCTTCTCGATGTTCGCCTATCTCGTGCTGTACATGCAGAGCGTGCTCGGCCTGTCGGCCGTCGCCACCGGCATCCGCTTCCTGGTGCTCAGTGGGGCGATTTTCGTGGCCGCCGCCATCGCCGGACGGCTCACCGAACGCGTGCCGGCCAAGCTGCTCATCGGCCCGGGCTTCGTGGCCATCGGCGCGGGCCTGCTGCTCATGGGCGGCCTGACCGTCGACTCCGGGTGGACCCACTTCATCCCCGGTTTCATTGTCGCCGGTGTCGGCGCCGGCTTTGTCAACGTTCCGCTCGCCTCCACCGCCGTCGGTGTGGTGGCGCCGGAACGCGCCGGCATGGCGTCCGGGATCAACACGACCTTCCGTCAGGTCGGGATCGCGACCGGTGTCGCCGGCCTTGGTTCGATCTTCAGTGCCCAGATGCGCGACACCGTCACCGTCGGCCTCGCCGGTACGCCCGTGGCCCAGCAGGCTGGCCACATCGCCCAGGCGGTGTCAGGTGGTGGCATCCAGGCGGCGGTCGCGGGCGCACCGCCGTCCGCCCGCGCCGCGATCGGCGTCGCCGCGCACGCCGGCTTCGTCGCCGGGCTGAACGAGGTTCTGCTGGTCGCAGCTGTTACGGCCTTCGTGGCGGCGGGACTGTCGCTCGTCCTCATCCGACAGCGTGACTTCGTCGTCCGCGGCCCGGCCGGTGGTGGCGACGGTGGCGGTCGTGGCCCTGGCGGGGACGGCCAACCGGCTCCGGCGATACCCGCGATACCCGCGATACCCGCGATACCCGCGATACCCGCGGCACCCACGGCCTGAGCGGGCCGCACCCGGATGGTCGCATCCCGCGCGTTGATGACTGGACGGCTAGTGATCCTTCCAGGTGGCCTGGGACACGGATGTCGGTAGGCCGGCGGTGGCCCACGCTCGGAATCCGCCGATGACGTCGGTGGCGTGCTGCAGGCCGATGTCGTGGAGGGAGGCTGCGGCGAGGCTGGATGTGTAGCCCTCCGAGCACACGATGATGATCTGCAGGTGGTAGCCGGTGGCCTCGGGGAGCTTGGCGTCACTGGTGGGGTCGAAGCGCCACTCGAGCACGTTCCGTTCGACGATCAGAGCGTCGGGGATCTCGCCTTCGGCCGCGCGCTGTGCGGCCGGGCGGATGTCGACGATGACCGCGCCATGCCGGCGCGCCTGGTCTGCCTGGGTGGGGGTGAGCCGCATCAGTCTGGATCGGGTGTCGGCGAGGATCTGTTCGATCGTCCGGGCCCCTGCCGGGGGCTGCGGGGTAACGGTCACCAGTCGACTCCTGCTCGTTCGCGGCCGATCTCGACGAGTCCCGCGTGTGGATCCAGGGCGTAGCGTCGCATGAACTCCAGCG
>NZ_CAUVXO010000202.1:4423-6461 GCF_963555865.1 Protofrankia sp. Cr1 | reverse complement strand
GGACGGTACTGCCATCAGCACCAGATACATCATCATCGGGGCGGGTGCCGTAGGTGCGACCGTCGCCGCGCAGCTGGACGGGGCCGGCATTCCGGTCGTCGTGGTGGCCAGGGGAGCGAACCTCGCCGCGTTGCGATCCCAGGGGCTGCGCTACATCCGGCCGGACTCCGACCGGCGGGTCGCCCTCCACGTCGCCGGTGGGCCGGACGAGGTCGACCTGCACGCGGACGATGTGCTGGTGCTCGCCACCAAGTCGCAGGACTCTGAAGCGCTGCTACAGCAGTGGGCATGGCGCCCGGTGACCGTGCACGGCGCCGTGCGCACGGCCGCGGAGGTACTGCCGATCCTGTTGCTGCAGAACGGGCTTGAGAACGCTCGGACGGCGTTGCGGCGGTTCGCCATGGTGGTCGATGCGGTCGTTCTCATCCCGTCCTCGCATCTGCGGGCCGGAGAGGTCGTCTCCCCGGGCGCACCGATCGCCGGTGCTTGCTACCTCGGCCGCGCGCCGCGCGGCAGCGACCCTGCCGTGGAGCGCATCGCCGCGCAGCTGCGCCGGGGCTCGTTCGCCGTACAGGTGGTCTCGGATATCGATCGTTGGAAGGCCGGTAAGTTGCTCGCCAACCTGGCTTACAATCTTGATGCGCTCTATGCTCCCGGTGAGCTGCGCGACGCGGCGGCGGCTGCACTGGTGGACGAGGCGCGGGCAGCGTTCGCCGCGGCCGGGATCGAGGCCGTAGACGTGGCGGCGGACAGCACCCTCGACCTGTCCCAGCTGGTCGTCCACGACATTCCCGGCCACGCGCGGCACAGCAGCTCAACCTGGCAGAGCCTGGCCCGCAGCGGGTCGGTGGAGTCGGACTTCCTCAACGGCGAGATCGTGCTGCTCGCCCGCCTGCACGGCCTTGACGCACCGATCAATGCGGGGGTGGCGCAGCGGATCGCCACCGCGGCGCTCACCGGGACGCCTCCCGGCAGTCTCGACCAGGCCGATCTCGCGGCCCTGCTGGCGTCGGCGCGCCGGCTGTACCACGCCAACGGACCCGAGCTCCTTCCAGCGGTGCTCGTCGACGCGAAGCGACTGCACGATGAGCTGGCGTCGGCCGCGCCGCCGCTGCTGCTTGACGTCCGCTGGACTCTGGGCGACCCGCGCGGGCGCGACCACTACCGGGAGGGCCACCTGCCGGGCGCGGTCTACGTCGACCTCGACACCGAGCTCGCCGCCGCGCCGGGCGGGATGGCCGGACGCCACCCGCTCCCCGACGTCGAGGCCTTGGCGCGGTCAGCCCGCGGCTGGGGCCTGACCGCCGGGCGGTCGGTTGTGGTCTACGACGACAACGGGGGACAGTCCGCAGCGCGGGCGTGGTGGCTGCTGCGCTGGGCGGGGGTCGCCGACGTGCGTATTCTTGATGGCGCCCTGGGCGCCTGGCGGGAGGCCGGCTTCGAGATCGAAGCCGGCGAGACCGTCTCGGTTCCCGGGGACGTCGTGCTCACCGCGGGAGCGATGCCGACCCTCGACGCCGACGGTGCCGCCCGGATGGCTCGCGAGGGCGTCCTGCTCGACGCCCGCGCGCCGGAGCGCTACCGCGGCGAGGTGGAGCCCGTCGACCTGCGCGCGGGACACATCCCGGGGGCGGTCAGCGCGGCGACGGGGGATAATCTGGACGAGAAGGGGTATTTCCTACCTCGGGCCTCGTTGCGTGCCCGGTTCGCGGCGCTGGGTGTCGGTGCGTCGGAGCCCGTCGGGGTCTACTGCGGGTCCGGGGTGACGGCGGCCCACCAGATCGCCGCGCTCGCCGTGGCCGGGTTTGAATCCGCGCTTTTCCCGGGCTCGTGGTCGGCGTGGTCGTCCGACCCTGACCGGCCCGTCGCCACCGCAATCCAGGAACCCCAGCCTCCGGTCGCGCGGGAAAGCCCAGAACGCTTCGGTGCACGGGGCTGAAGGATGTGAAACTGATGCTGCTATTGAAGCATCGGATTCACATCGTTGAGAGCCGGTCGGATAGCCTGGCTTGTGGGAACGTTCCCGCGCTGGATGTGG
>NZ_CAUVXO010000202.1:3342-3837 GCF_963555865.1 Protofrankia sp. Cr1 | reverse complement strand
ACAGTGGCGTCTGCTCTGCCGTTGGTGGTGTTCGACCTCGGTGAGGTGCTCACGATCTCAGCGGGGGCTCGGCCGTAGGCGGGCCACCTGAGGGTCAGGTCGGGGTGATCGGCGTGCCACTCGGCGACCAGGTGTTCGGTGGCCAGCTCGGTCAGGGCGAAATCGGCGACGATGTTGTCCTCGTGTACCCCGACCAGGGCGAGGACCAGCATGGCCAGCAGGCCGGTGCGGTCCTTGGCGGAGTGACAGTGGAACACCGACGGAGCGGTGTCTTCACGCCTACGAGTCCCCATATGCTCCGGTGCGGCTCACCGGGTGGGTTGCTCCGGCCGGGCATGAGCGAGCAGGAGGGTGACGTCGTCGTCGTAGCCGCCACTGCGGTTGATGAGCGTCAGAAGCCGGTCCGCGGTGGCGGGCAGGTCGGCCGTTTCCGACAGGACGCGCAGCAGCCGTCGGCAGCCCTCGCCGATGTCGACGGCGGGGGATTCGACCACG
>NZ_CAUVXO010000202.1:0-2928 GCF_963555865.1 Protofrankia sp. Cr1 | reverse complement strand
CCGTCGGTGTACAGGGCGAGGGTGGATCCGGCGGGGAACCGGTGATGTGTTTCGGTGAACGTCTGCTCGTCGACGCCGAGGATGATCCCGTTGGCGTCGTCGAGGAGTTCGGCGGTGCCATCAGGATGGCGCAGGGCCGGGGGCAGGTGGCCGCCGTTGACCACGGTCAGGGTGGCGCCGGCCGGGTCCCAGATCACGTACAGCACGCTGGCGAAGGTTTCGATGCTCCGGGTGACGGCGTCGAGCTCGGTCATCACGGCGGCGGGGGGCAGGTCGAGACGGGCGAGGGCCCGGGCGGTGGTGCGCAGCTGCCCCATGGCGGCGGCGGCGCCCAGGCCACGGCCCATGACGTCGCCGATGACCAGCGCGACCTGTCCGGCCCGCAACGGGAGGACATCGAACCAGTCGCCACCCACCTCGGTGCCGCTGGTGCCGGGTTGGTAGCGCCACGCCAGTTCGAGACCTCCCACGGTTGGGATGTCGCGAGGCATGAGCGCGTGTTGCAGCGTCAACGCGGCGGTTCGCTGGTGGTCGAAGGCACGCGCATTCGCGATCGCGCTCGCGATCCGGCTCCCCAGTTCCGCCGCGGTCTGGACATCCTGCTCGCCGTAGGGCCGCGCCGCGGTGACGCCGAACCCCACGCTTCCGAGGTACTCCCCGCCGACCAGCAGCGGCACCACGATCCCGGACCGAAGCCGGAAGTGCCGGATCACCGCGGCTACGCGCGGCGCGGGGGAGGCGTCGAACAGCCTGTCGTCGATGTCGATGCGGACCGGTTGACCGGTGACGAACACCTGCCCCGGTGGACGCCCCTTTACATTGATCATTTCGCCCGGCTGTGGAAGGTCCAGATCGGGAGGCGGTCGGGGTAGATCCGAGGAGTGGGCCCATACGACCCGGCGGAGCATGAGCGGGTCGGGGTCGGCATCCAGGGGATAGGGCTCGTCGGCCAGGTACAACTCGCAGATGTCGGCGAACTCCGGGACGACGAGCGTGACTATCTCCCGGACCGTTGCGGACAGGTCCAGCGACGCGCCGAGCAGCCCGCTCGCCCGGCTCAGTAGCAGCAGCCGCCGCTCCACCGCGTCGCGTTCGGCCTGCGCGCGGTGTTCGTCGGTCACGTCCACCGCTGCCACACCCATCGCGACCCTGGCTCCTGTCGAGTCGTGAAGAGGGTAGCGGCAGACCCGCAGGACACGCTGGTCCGACGGGTCCGACGGCATCGCCGTGGTCACCTCATCGTCGATTATCGCCTCACCGGTCGCCATGACCAGGCGGTCCAGCTCCGCATTGACAGGGTCGAGGTCCGGGAACAACTCGGACACACGCCTGCCGATCGCTTTCTCGGCGGACAGGCCGAAGGCCCTGACCCAGGCCTGGTTCACGGCTCGGATCCGCAGGCCGCGATCGATGACCGACAGTATGATCGGCGCCGCGTCGAACACCTGCGAACAGAGCAGCACCTCTTCCCAGCGGCCCGATGTCGGCGGGACGGGCCAGCCAGGCCGAGACGTACGAAGGTCCTCGGGCGCCTGACCGCCGGGCTGCGGCATCGGGTTCATGTCGGGACCGGTCCTGCCAGGGACATGAGCTGCCGGTCGTCGCCGGAGGCTCGGGCGGGTAGAGACGCGTACAAGTGTGGGACACGTCCATCTTCTGCGCGAACGGGAACACCGGCACCGCAACGGCACCGCAACGGCACCTGGCGGTGGGGGGTGGCTCTAGGGCATATCTGATGGATCATCGCCCGCATCGACCAACATCCATCAGCACGCCCTAGCGGTTGGTGACTTTCAGTCCCGTGAGTAGCTGGTCCACGGCGGCAACGGCTTGGTCCTTCGCGGCGGCCGGGTCGTCGGCGCTGGCGATGAACAGGGCCGCCTCGTCAATGGCGGCGAGCAGGATGTGGGCGAGAGCGTTGAGTGGTTGGGCTGGCACGGTTCCCTCTGTCACCGCGAGGTCGAGGAGGGCGTGGATCGCGCCGAGTCCGTAGCGTTCTTCGATCGCTCGCCATTCACGCCAGCCGAGGACGGCGGGTCCGTCGATCAGCAGGATGCGCTGTACCTCGGGTTGGAGTGACGCGTCGAGGAATCCCAGGAGGCCGTGCCGGAGGCGGGCGAGGGCGTCGCCGCTGCTGCTGGTGGTGGCGGTATCCGCCGCGGCGAGGACGTCCTCCTCAACTTGCTCGAAGACAGTGAGGAACAGCGCCTTCTTGTCGGCGAAGTGGTGGTAGAGCGCCCCTCTGGTGCCGACGCCGGCCGCCGCGACGACTTCCTCGGTGCTGGTGTCGAAGTAGCCCTTCTCGACGAACAGCCGCCGGGCCGCCGCGACCAGGGCGGAGCGCGTGGCCTCCGCGCGTTCCGCGACCAGCGCCGCTCGCACGGCACTGCGGGATGTCGACGTCCGTTGACCGCTGTCCACCTCTCCAGTATGGTCCGCCTACAGGTTGTATGGGCAACATACAGTCTGTATGTCACTGAGTGTATCGAAGTGGGGACGTAATGAGTGACTCAGCCCGTATCGTCCGCGAGTTCTGCGACCTGATGGCCAAGCGTGACCCTGCTCTGCTGCGGCCGTTTCTCGCCGGGGACGCCGTCTACCAGAACACCGGCATGCCTGCGGCCGTCGGCGCCGCAGCCGTGCTGGACGACCTCGCCGGCCAGTTCGCCATGTTTCCCGACGCCTACGAGTACAAAATGATTAATATGGCGGTCGATGGCGACGTGGTCCTCACTGAACGCCTTGACATGATCCGGACTCCTGACGGTGTGAGGGGCGTTCCGGTCATGGGTACCTTCGTCGTCCGTGACGGTGTAATCACCCGGTGGACCGACTACTTGGACACAGCGCTGCCCGCCAAGATGATGAGCGGCGCGGACACCAGCGCGCTGGTCCCCGCGACCTACTGACCATCGACCTGGCGCGGCC
>NZ_CAUVXO010000201.1:8182-9321 GCF_963555865.1 Protofrankia sp. Cr1 | reverse complement strand
TTACCCACACGAGCCCTTCAATCAGTTTGACGCTGCCGTCGCTATCGGCTCGATCCTCCCCGAATGCACGACCGGCCACACCCGGCGCGACAACATCGAGTCCCTGCGCCTCTTCCACGCCGACACCCAATCATGGGCCGCTCTCACTCCCGCAACCCACAACAGCGCCCACTACACCATTCAGCAGTATGGCCCTCGCCGCCTGTGGGACGAGCTTGAGAGCGCCTACCGCTGGTGGATCGACGCCGGCAGGCCCGATCACACCCGCGTCGGCATCACCGTCACCCCTGACGAGCAGACGTTCTGGCTCGACACCCCGCAACACCCGCTCCCATCCATGAAGCGGCGAGCCGTCTGACCTGAACGGACGCACCGAAGAAAAATCGTCGCCAATTATCTTTACGGTTTCAAGGGCGGGCGGATTCAACCGGTCAGCGCGCGCAGGCGGCAGCGACGGTGGTCATCGCGGGTCTGGCCCGCTGCGGTTGCACTTTTTGTGCCAGACAGAGGCATAGGTCGCTTCTACCGCGAGGGATGACCACCAGGTGGCCGCGTCCGCGTCCCCGCTGGCGAGGTCCACGCAGATCTGTACGCCGGCGGGTAGGACGAGCGAGGGTCGCAGGATGAACAGGTCCGGGCCGGGCTGGGGCAGTTCGACGCGCGCCCGTTCCGCCGGATGTGCCATCAGCAGGCCGTTGAAATGCGACCCGGTAGGACCGGATCGGCGACTGTTTGGGATTGTGTCCATGGGTCTCTCCACTCCTGTCTGTGCAGGGTTGGGGATCAAGACCCGGGGTTGGTGTTGGCCCACCGACTCCGGGTCGCTGCCGTTCCGGCGTTCGATCCGGGAACCGCCCATCGGAAGATCCATTACGGCGAGACGGTGAGATCAACGAGAAACGGCACGCCCGTGACCTGCGAGACCCACGAAGTGGGGCGCTATGGCGCCAGCTCTTGTGGGTGCGCGGATTCGGTCGCGTTCAGGGCTTCGATGTGATCAATGGTTCCGGTCAGGCGAGCCGCAGGGGTTCGCCCCGCCGGTTGTCCACGATCTTTATTTGGATGTTGAGGAGGGCATAAAGGTCCGGGGAGAGGACCTCAGCCCGACCGGAACCGTCGCTGATGACTATGAGTGCTCA
>NZ_CAUVXO010000201.1:6182-7747 GCF_963555865.1 Protofrankia sp. Cr1 | reverse complement strand
CCGAAATCGAAACCTTCGCCCAGCTCGGCGCGCGCACAGCACTTCCCGAGTAGACGGCACCACGCCCGCACGCACAGATTTGTATATCCTCAAGGAGACAGCGTGAGAGACCGAGTACGAGTTGGAAAACACAAGAAGAAATTGGAATGTTCGGCGTGTAACGGTTCAGGTAAAACCATCATCATCATAGACGGAAAGCAGCAGCAAAAACCCTGTCAGATATGTAAAGGAACCGGATGGTTGTGAGACGCGCGGCGTTCGTCCCCGACAGGATCTGGGTCAACGGCGCTGACGGATGGATGGTCCCGCTCCATCGGGACGACGACCCCGAAACCTGGCTGACGCTGGCAGAAGGCGACGATCCCATAGCAATCCAGGTCGACGACGGCGAGCACCCCGACAAGGGCATCCTCCCCACCAGTTCCAACACCGCAGCCTGGCTCGTCAACCGGATGCTCGACCTCCTGAACGTACAGGAGGGGACGAACATCCTCGAAATCGGAGCCGGCACCGGCTACAACGCCGCACTGCTTGCCGAACGAACCCACACAGGACACGTCACGACGATAGAAGTCGATCCCACGATCGCCGACCACGCCCGACAGGCCCTGTGCAGGAACAACTATCCGGTCACAGTCGTCAACGGCGACGGCACCCTCGGATACCCCGAACGAGCACCGTATGACCGGATCATCGCCACCGCCGCCGCAGCCACCATCCCCTACGCTTGGATTGAACAGACACAGCCCGGCGGCCGGATAGTGCTCCCTCTCGCATTCACCTTCCACCACGGGGCACTCCTCGCCCTCACCGTCCACAGCGACGGCACCGCACACGGCCGATTCCACGGCGAGGCGCCCTTCATACGACTCCGCAACCACCGCTCTGCCACGTTCCACCGACAGACAGCCGACGAAGCGCAGGTGACGACGACCCGGCTATACCCGCGACAACCATTCACCGACTTCGACGCCGGATTCGCCGTCGGCACCATGATTCCCGACTGCATCCCAGGCCAACGAGGCGACGACGACACCCCAACACTCCTCCTGGCGCACCCCGCCTCCCGATCCTGGGCATCCCTCACTCCCGGAACCAGCACCCACGAGGTACGCCAGCACGGACCCCGCAACCTGTGGGACGAGCTTGAGAACGCCTACCGCTGGTGGATCGACGCCGGCAGACCCGATCACACCCGCATCGGCATCACCGTCACCCCTGACGAGCAGACGTTCTGGCTCGACACCCCGCAACACCCGCTCCCATCTGCGAAGCGGCGAGCCGTCTGACCTGAACGGACGCACCGAAGAAAAATCGTCGCCAATTATCTTTACGGTTTCAAGGGCGGGCGGATTCAACCGGTCAGCGCGCGCAGGCGGCAGCGACGGTGATCATCGCGGGTGTGGCCCGCTGCGGTTGCGCTTTTTGTGCCAGATAGAGGCATAGGTCGCTTCCACCGCGAGAGACGACCACCAGCTCGCCGCGTCCGCGTCCCCGCTGGCGAGATCAACGAGGAACGGCACGCCCGTGACCTGCGAGACCCACGAAGTGGGGCGATATGTCAC
>NZ_CAUVXO010000201.1:0-6045 GCF_963555865.1 Protofrankia sp. Cr1 | reverse complement strand
GGGTGACCGGCCAGGTGGTGCGTAACACGACGTTCGTCCCGGTGGCGGCGCGCCGCAGGTAGCGGTCAGCCGTCGGCCGTCCCCTCCGCGTGTCGGTGTCCGTGCCCGTGTCTGTGCCCGTGTCTGTGCACAAAATGTAGCGACACGGGCACAATAAGCTTCCAGTCGCTGGTTGTAGCGACTAGGTTGCCGACAGTTTGGCGAACGAGCCGGACAGGGCAGGCACGGCAGGTGGGGACGGCGACTGCGTGACGCGGACGCGGCGTGAGGCTGCCGTGCGCATGACCCGGTCGGTCGGCCTTCCTGATGGGGGAAGCGGACACCGTCCGCGCCATGCCCGGCGGGGATCTGCCCGGACCGCCCTACCGGAACGGGTGAAGGGACACGGCATGGCGAGGCGAACAATGGCGGCGGGAGCCGTCGCGCTTCTTGCGATCGCGCTGACCGTCGGCGCCTGCGGGGGAGGGTCCTCCGCAAGCGGACGCCCGCAGTACATCATCGGATTCCAGGGGCCGCTGTCGGGCGACAGCCAGCAGCTCGGCATCAACGCGATCAACGGCGTGCGCACGGCAGTGGATCGCGCCAACGTCAGCGGCCAGCTTCCGTTCACCGTCCGTCTGGTCGAGGCGGACGATCAGGGCACCCCGGAGCAGGGTCCCACCGCCGCCCAGAAACTGATCGACAACCCGGACGTCATCGCCGTGGTCGGGCCGATGTTCTCCGGTGCCACCAAGGCCAGCGAGCCGCTCTACAGCCAGGCCAAACTGTTGTCCGTGAGCCCGTCCGCGACAAACCCGAAGCTCACCTCGCTGGGTTTCGGAACGTTCTTCCGGGTGATCGCCCCCGACACCGTGCAGGGTGCCGCCGCCGCGGATTACGTCGCAAAGGCGCTCAAGGCCAAGAAGGTCTTCTCCCTCGACGACAAGAGCGAGTACGGCACGGGGCTGTCGACGGTCCTCGAAAAAGAACTGACGGCACAGGGGGTGAATGTAACCCATGACGGCATCAATCCAACGAAGGACTACACGTCCGAGGCGACAAAGATAATCTCCGAGCAGCCCGACGTGATGTTCTACTCCGGGTATTATCCGGAATTCTCCCTGTTGACCAAGGCGCTGCGGGCCAAGGGTTTCACCGGCGCTGTCATGAGCGGCGACGGATCGAATGACGACCAGTTCGTCGCACAGGCCGGGGCTGCGAGCGCCGAGAGCGCGTATCTGACCTGCCCGTGTGGCGACGCCAACAGCGACCCGAAGGCCGCCGGCTTCGTCGCCGACTTCAAGCGGGTCAACAACGGCACGCGGCCGGGCACCTATTCCGGCGAGGCCTACGACGCGACGAACGCGATCATCGGGGTCCTGCGCAAGCTCGGGCCGGGAGCCAGCCGTGAGGCCGTCGCCCAGGTCTTCTCCTCCGTCGACTTCGAGGGCGTCACCAAGCGGGTCGTGTTCCAACCCGACGGCGAGATCGTCGGTTCGACCGTCTACGTCTACCAGGTCCGTGGCGGCAAGCGGGAGGTGCTCGGAACCACCGCCGAACTGATCAAAGCCTGACCCGCGGCGGGGCAGCGGGACCATCGGCGATTCGGGGGGAGCATCTGGATGGGTTTCGCGCGCGAGTTCGGGCAGCTGACGGTGGACGGAGCGACCATCGGTTCCCTCTACGCGGTCATCGCTCTTGGCTACACCCTCGTCTACGGGGTGCTCACGCTGATCAACTTCGCCCACAGTGAGGTCTTTATGCTCGGCGCGTTCGGGGGCCTGTTCGCAGCCCGGGCACTGCTGCCCGCGGGCGAGGTGACGCCGTCAGGGCTCACATCGGTCGCACTGGTGGCGGTCGGGCTCGGTGTCGGCGCCGCGTCCGGTGGCCTTGCCGCGTTCGCCCTGGAGCGCGCTGCCTACCGGCCGCTGCGCCGCCGTGGCGCGCCTCGTCTGGCCTACCTCATCGGTGCCATCGGAGCGTCCCTGTTCGCCGCCAACCTGGCCGGTAAGGAGTTCGGCCGCCAGAGCGTGCCCGTCCCCGATCTGTTCACCAACGGGACCGCCTGGCGGGTCCTCGGTGCCGATATCTCGACCCAGGCCCTGGTCATCGTCGGGGTGGCGGTGGTGATGCTCGTCGTCGTCGACCGGGTGGTCGCCGTCACCCGGCTGGGCCAGGCAATCCGGGCGACCGCCCAGGACGCCGGCACCGCGAGCCTGATGGGGGTCGACGTCGAGCGGGTGATCGTCGCCACGTTCGTGCTCGGTGGTCTGCTCGCGGGTGCCGGTGGCTTCCTCTATGCGATGACGTTCAACGCCTCCTACACGATGGGGTTCGTCCCGGGCATCAAGGCGTTCACCGCCGCCGTGCTCGGCGGCATCGGTAACGTCCGCGGCGCGGTGCTGGGAGGGGTGCTCCTCGGCCTGGTCGAAAGCTATGGCGGTTATGTGTTCCAGGCGTCCTACAAGGACGTGATCGCCTTCCTCGTCCTGGTGGGAGTGCTCCTGGTCCGGCCCTCGGGCCTCCTGGGTGAACGTCAGGGCAGGGCGGCATGAGCGCAGCGCTGCCCTGGCTGCGTCGGCTCGCGGTGTACCTGGGCGGCGCGGTGCTGGTCGCGGTTGTCACCGGTCCGTCCGGTGACGCAGATCATCCTTTCGCCGGCATCCGCGGATCGTTGTTCGCCCCGCGCTTCGCGCTGTTCGCGGCGCTTGCGACCGGTACCTGGGCGGGTGTCATGTGCGCCGCACGCGTGCGGGCAGGCGCCGGTGGATGGTTGCTCCGATCGGTCCGGGCAGCCTGCTCAGGCTTGCCGGTCGGCGATCTCGGCGGCTTCGGCGGCTTCGGCGGCTTGGCCGGCCCTGCGGTGGGCGCCTGGGGACGGGCCGTGGCGACCGTGGGAATGCTGGGTATCGCCCTGATCGTGCCGCTGGGCCTGTCCGCGGCGGCCGCACAGTCCCTCGTCACCGATATCGGGATCTACGCGCTGCTCGCGTTGGGCCTCAACGTGGTGGTCGGCTACGCCGGCCTGCTCGATCTCGGCTACATCGCGTTCTTCGCGATCGGCGCATATACAACCGCCTACTTCACCTCCCGCACGGCGATGCCGTGGCACTCACCGGTCATTCTCAACCCGTTCGTCGTGATCCCGATCGCGGTGGTCGCGGCGATGGTCGCCGGGGTGGCTCTCGGCGGGCCCACGCTGCGGCTGCGCGGGGACTACCTGGCCATCGTGACGCTGGGGTTCGGTGAGATCGTCCAGTTGCTCGCGAACAACGTCGACGGTGTCACGGGCGGCTCGCGCGGGGTGTTCGGCGTGCCACCCTTGTCCCTTGACGTCGGGGCACTTCACTATGCCTGGGGCCTGGCGCCACTGCCGTACTACTATCTGCTGCTCGCCGTGGTGATTGTGGTGATCGTGGTATTCGGTCGACTGGAACGGTCGCACGTCGGCCGGGCGTGGGCCGCGATCCGGGAGGACGAGTTCGCGGCCGAGATCTCGGGTGTCGCGACGGTGCGGATGAAGCTGCTGGCGTTCTCGATCGGTGCGTCCGTGTCGGGTTTTGCCGGGGTGCTCTTCGCGACCAAGCAGTTCTTCAACCCGCAGACGTTCAGCCTGCAGGCCTCGATTCTGGTGCTCACCATTGTGATCTTCGGTGGGATGGGCTCCCGGTTCGGGGTGGTGCTCGGCGCGGTGGTCCTGCAGGGGCTGGCGTTCTTCCTGCGTGACGTCGTGCCCCCAGCCGACCGGTACATCTACTTCGGGGTCGTCGTGGTCATCATGATGACCTTCCGGCCGCAGGGCCTGCTCCCGCCACGGCGCGGTGAGCGGGTCGGCGTCGGCGTCGGCATCGGTGTCGGCGTCGGCGTCGGCGACGACGCCGGTGTCCCGGGTGCCGGCGGGATCGGTGATGTGGGTGACGTGGGTGATGTGGGTGACGTCGGTGACATGGGTGACGTCGGTGGCGCGCTGCCCGCCGGTGGGCCGGCTGGATGAACGCGGTGCCGAGCCGGGACCCGGCGGCCGGTCGCAGCGACACCGGTCTTGTCCTCGACGTGCGTGGGCTGGTACTGCGCTTCGGCGGAGTCACGAGCCTGGACGGCGTGTCGCTACGCCATGAACGGGGTCAGATTCTCGCGGTGATCGGTCCTAACGGCGCGGGCAAGACGTCGCTGTTCAACTGCCTGACGGGCGTCGCCCACCCGCAGGCCGGTAACGTCACGCTGTGGGGTCGCGGCGGTGCTCCGACGGGCCTGCTCGACCGCCGACCGCACGTGATCAATCGGCTCGGGGTGGCCCGGACGTTCCAGCACATCCGGCTGTTCGGCGGGTTGAGCGCGCTCGCCAACGTCCAGGTCGGGGTGCAGGGGCGGGACCGCCCGGCGACGCTACAGGTGATGCTCGCCACCCCCGCCGTCCGGCGGTACGAGGCTCGCGGCGTGCGCCGCGCCATGGAGTTGCTGGCCTTCGTCGGCCTTGCGCACCGTGCGCACGTCCCGGCCGCGGCGCTCGCCTACGGGGAGCAGCGCCGTCTGGAGATCGCGCGGGCACTGGGCGCCGACCCGTGTCTGCTGCTGGTGGACGAACCCGCGGCGGGCACGAACACGGCGGAGAAAAACCAGCTGGCAGGGCTGCTGCGGCGGGTCGCCGCGGACGGGATCTCCGTACTGCTGATCGAGCACGACATGGGCCTGGTGATGAGCGTGGCCACGGCGGTGGTCGTGCTCAACTTCGGGCAGGTCATCGCCAGCGGTCCGCCGGCCGACGTCCAGCGGGACCCGGCGGTGCGCGAGGCATACCTGGGCCCGGCCGACGCTCCTGGTGGCGGCTGATGGCGCTCGAGCTCACCGACGTGGAGGTCCGCTACGGCTCGGTGACCGCGCTGCGTGGCGTGAGCCTGCGGGTCGGAGCCGGCGAGGTGGTGGCCCTGCTGGGGGCGAACGGCGCCGGCAAGACCACGACGCTGGCAACGGTGTCGGGGCTGTTGCATCCGGTGTCGGGGGAGGTACGGCTCGACGGGGAGCCGCTCGCGGGTCTGCCGGCACACGAGATCGTCGCGCGGGGGATCAGTCACGTGCCCGAAGGCCGCAGGGTGTTTCCGGTCATGTCCGTCCACGAGAACCTGCTGATGGGCGCCTACCGGGACCGCCGCCGGGCGCGTGGCGACATCGAACGGGTCTTCGCGATGTTTCCACGCCTTGCCGAGCGACGTGGGCAGGCGGCGGGAACCCTTTCCGGCGGCGAGCAGCAGATGCTCGCCATCGGCCGGGCGCTCATGGCACGGCCCCGGGTGCTGCTGTTGGACGAGCCCTCGATGGGGCTCGCACCGCTGGTCGTAGCCATGATTTTCTCGGTCATCACTGAGATCAACAGCACTGGCGTGTCGATGCTGTTGGTGGAGCAGAACGCCCACCAGGCGCTGGCGGTCGCAGACCGTGGCTACGTGCTGGAAACAGGTCGGATGGTGCTGGACGGCCCGGCTCACCTGTTGCGCGCGGACGACCGTGTTCGGCGGGCTTATCTGGGTGAGGACGTCGCCTGAGCGACAGCACCGCGCGTGGCGCTGGGGATCGAACCGTGCATCCAGTGGCACATGAGGTTGCAGTGGCATATGAGGCTGCAGTGCCACCTGAAGGTGCAGTGCCACCTGAATCTGCAGATGAATAAGTGAAACCCGGGACGGTCTTTGGCGCCGTCCACACCTTCCCCGTGTATGGACGTTATCTACTCGTCCGTCCCGGGCCCACTGACAAAGACGCTAGGACGTAACCGATGCTCGCGTCAATGCGCCGGGCGGACAGCAGCCGTCGGTTGTCGCACACTGTCTTCCCCGAAGCCTTCCGGCGGCGTTCCCGGTGCCGTTCCCGGCGTTCTTCGCGGCGTGACGAGTGACACGTTCGGGTATCGGTCTGTCCGATCGAAGACGCCCCGTGTGGTCCTCGGTGGTCATCGGTCACCCGAATGTCAGCAGTAGAATGTCATCAGGTGAATATCACCGGGTGAATATCAACCGGCGGAAATTGCTGGGGGCCGGTACACGGCCGGCGTGAATCCGCGGGGTGACACCC
>NZ_CAUVXO010000200.1:7775-9969 GCF_963555865.1 Protofrankia sp. Cr1 | reverse complement strand
CGATGCGACAGACCCTGTTCCCGGTGACGCGGAGTAGCCGGCAAGGGTGAGATAGCGCCCATCACTGGACAGGCTGAGCTGCCCCTCAGAGGATGCGGACCCGCTCAACGTAAGGGGACGATTACCCCCGCTCGCGGCCGTCGGCAACGCAATCGGCGTCCCGGTCACGCCCGTCGACAACATCGGCATGATGGAGACCGCGGAAGCCCCAGACGTCGTCCCGTTTACCGACACCACGTCGATCACATCCGGCGTCGCCGCCGAGGCGGAAACCGCGGGTCCCAGGCCGCTCAACAGCGTCCCGGCCAGCAACGACAACAACGCGAATACCGACGTTCGCTTCACGTGCCCATCCCCCCGTTATGGCAACAGCACGTCACACTGGACCGCTGGCCGGCAAAGGGGTGACAGTCGGCCTTCCTGTTCGGTCACTATTCATCCAAGGCCGTCCTCGCATTCATCGTTCATTGTCAGAAATGCGACAAAGCGGACATTGGCGTGTCCATTCGCGGGTCTGGCCCGTGATGGTGCTGTCAGGGGGCTGCGGCGACATCCACGCCCCTATTGCCGGGCACTCTTACGCATGTGCCGTCCCCCCACCCTGAAGCTCGTCGGCGATCAGCTGGTTCACCAGGTCGTTCAGGTCCTTCAGCAGGCTCGCCCGCGATGGGTCGTTGGCGAGGTTGTGCAGCTCACCCGGGTCGGCCAGGCGGTCATAGCACTCGAAGGTGTAGCCGGACGGCGGGCCGTCGATGCCATCGGGAGTGGTGTACCGGCCGAAGCTGTAGCGCGCGGTCAACACCCCCCGGATGCAGTACCGCAGCCCTGGCAGCCCGAGTCCGCTGCTGGTCGCGTCCGACGTCACCAACAGACTGGTACGGACCGACCCGCCTGGCTGGTCGAGCAGGACCGTGAGGTCATGGCCGACCAGCGGGCCGAAGGCCGTGGCGTCGATCCCGGCGAGCGAGGCCAGGGTGGGCACGACGTCGATGTGCGAGGTGAGAGCCGTCGAGGTGCTGCCATGGGTGGCCGGACGCCGCGGATCGGCGATCACCAACGGCACCCGTAGGTTCTCCTGGTAGATCATCGCTCCTTTCTGTCGTAGCCCGTGTCCGCCGCCCATTTCGCCGTGATCGGCCAACCGGACCACGACCGTGTCGGCGGCCCGACCGGAGGCGTCGAGTGCGTCGAGCACGCCGCTCATCAGCACGTCGGTACGCCGCAGCAATTCCAGGTACCAGTTCCCCCACTGCCGCCACTGGTGTGCGTCGTCGGGGGCCGTGACCGCGTTCGGCATCGCGCCGCCGACCGCCTCGTTCTCACCCCGCCACACGGTCTGAACCGGCGGCTTCGAGGACAGGTCCGACTCGAAGTTCGTCGGCACCGCGGCGCCGTAGTCGGGCACGTCATCGAGCCGGTAGAAGCGTGGGCAGAACATCATGTCGTGCGGGTTGACGAAGCTGACCACACACAGCCATGGCTGGCTGTCAGCGGCGTGCGCGGCGAGCCATGCCTCGGCCTGCTGGGCGACGCCCGGGTCCTGCTGGGTTCCCTCATTCGGGGTACCACCGGCGAGTAGGTCGATCGCCTCGTCGAAGCCGTAGGGGGTGAGGTAGGCCGGGTCGGTGGTGATGTTCTGGGTCAGGTGCCACTTGCCGATGTAACAGGTGTGGTAACCGGCGGCCTTCACCATGGTGCCCAGCGTGGGGATCGTCGCGGACAGGTCCGGCTGCGCCGCGCCGACGTTGTCCAAAACGCCGTTGACCGGCGCATGTAGGCCGGTGAACACGGTGGACCGGGCGGGGGAGCAGGGGGCTGTCGGTGTGTGATGCAGGCCGAAGGTCACCCCGTCGCCCGCCACCCGGTCGCGGGCCGGCAGGCTGAATCCGCTGGGAAGCACGACTTCCGTGCGCTCCTGGTCGGTCATGAGGATCAGCAGGTTGGGCCGGCTTCCGGTCGCATCGGCGGTTGGTTGCGCGGCGGCGGCTGGGCGGGCCGCGAACACCCCCGCGCCGATCGGCAGTGTCGCGGCGGCCAGCCCGGCCCCGAGGAAACGCCGCCGGGAGGTGCGTCGTTGTTCGGCCGAGCCTGGTTGCGGGTCGGTGCGGTGGGGTGGGATCGACGGGGGCTTGCTCATGATGAACGCTCCAGAGAACCGTGGGATGTGCGGCTGACTTGTCAGGCAACACCCGCA
>NZ_CAUVXO010000200.1:2365-7316 GCF_963555865.1 Protofrankia sp. Cr1 | reverse complement strand
GCTTCGAGCGTGTTTGTTCTGGTTCCCTGTCACGAGCGTTCGAATTCGATGTCAGAGCGAAAAGCCGGTACGCACGCTGTTGATCCGCTCAGGCGCTGCAGGCGTGTCGGTTGCGTCGGCGAGGTCCACTGTCCTGGTGTCCGGCCAGGCATGTGGAAGAGGGCGGTGGCGAGGGCAGCGCGCTCACCGGGCACCTGTTCTTCCACCGGGGAGACGACTCAGGCTTCGGCGCGACGCGGTTCACCGGAGCCAACACGCGGGATGGGCGTTCTGGTAGGCACGACGTGCCCGGGTGGGGGCGTCGCAGTCGCCACTCTCCGGCGCACCGGCTTTCCACCAACAGGTCGAACGTGTCAGCCAGAGACGGTGACGTTTACAGCGCGACCGTCGGGGTCACGGAGCAGGTGCTAACCTAGCGGAAGACGCGCTTGCGGAAAGTGGCTGGTCGAGAGGACGAAGCCGAGGCGCAGTGCTCCAGTGGATCCGTTCCGGCCTGCGGGATAGATTTCAAGCACGCTGCCGCCGGCGAGGCGGGCGGCAACATGTTTCGGCCCGTTCCCGTGGCGTTCGGCGGTGAACACCAGACCGAGGCTTTCGTAAAAGGCCTGGCAGCCGGCGACGTCGGAGGTGTAAAGGACGAGCAGGCTGAGCTGCGGGTCGTTCACGGTTACAGTCTTTCTCCACGACCAAGCGGCTTCGGCGCCGAGTGTGTGGTCGGTAGGGCACGTACGGCGACAGCGGCCGCGTGCAGTGAGGCGAAGGCTTCTTCGGATCGCCGTAGCCGGTTTTCTCGACGTCGCCCGGCACCCCTGCGGCCCGTCGCTGGTGGCGTCCGTGGCGACAAATCGGTTACCAGACCGTACATCGACCGAGACGGCTCCGGAGGAAAGATGTCCGCACCATTGTCAGCGCATCCGCACCGACCGGCGACCGTATCGTCGCTATGACCGTTTGAACCCGCCCTTTAAGGCGTCGCGTGGCGGTGTCGAGTAGATCAGAATGCCTATATTGAGACGTGCCTGGCTAGTCCGTTCTACTGACTTGTCCGGCGATCATCACGTTATGTGATCGACTGGAGTCACGGAGAGTCCCGATCGTCGGCGGTTCGGCGGGTCCGTTTCGAGGGTGGAGTTGCCGGGACGGCTCGCTGACCGTCGGGCCCACGATGCTTGGCCGGCAGGTCCGCCGAGGTGAGAGGGGTCGGGGTGGGCTGGCCGGTCGATGAAGGACACCTACCGCGAGACGATTACGTAAAGTAGCGCTTCTGGTCACGCTTTGTATGCATTGATTGGTCCGGGATGGACTATCTCATGCCCTCAAATCGGGTTAGGCAGAAATTGACCCGGCGGTGTTGTTGCTGTCTTCGGGGTTGGTGCGGGAATCTTCTGCCGTGCGTCCCGCAAGATGCGGGATTGCGGTTACGGAACCTGACGGGGGGTCCGGGTTCATATCGGCTGCGGCGGGACCGTTTCATCACGCCGATATCTCAGCGACGAATATCACCGGTGCAGTGCAGTGCAGTGCAGTGCAGTGCGCGAGCGCGAGCGCGACTTGAATAGCGGGTCCGTCACGCGGGCTCACGGCCGACCACCGGCTGGAAATGTGTGTGCGCGGCTGACGGCCGCCGCGACCGGGTTCATCAGCTCGGCTGTCTCGTTGAGAAACCATATTCACAGTGGGAGGGGATTCTTCATGGAATCAGACGGTACGTGCACCAGGCCGCCAGACGGGACCGCGACGGTGGCGCCCGATGAGGGCACGTCGATATCCGGGGCGGACATCGTCCTGACCATGGCCGACCCCGACGTGCGGCCGGAACCGTACGCGGGCAACGGGTGGCAGAGCTTCCACATCGTGGACCAGGCCGACGGGTCCGTGGGCATCCGCAACCCTTATACTCACCTGGTTCTGACGATGTCGGACCAGGACGTGCGCGCCACACCGTACACGGGCAACGCGTGGCAGAGCTTCTGGATAGTGGATCAGGCCGACGGGTCCGTGGGTATCCGCAACAACTACTACGGCACGGCCTTGACGATGTCGGACGAGTACGTACGCGCCACACCGTACGCGGGCAACGCATATCAGAGCTTCGTGCTGGTGCCGCAGGCCGACGGGTCCACCGGTATCCGCAGCTTCTACCAGCGGGCCGCGTACTCCACGTTCTGGGGGACCCCGGACACCAGGGAGGCGATCAAGAGAGTCGGGAACTGGTACCAGAACAGCGACCGGCAGCCCACCGGGTTCTACCTCCCCCCGGAAAACCGGCTCGAACTGCGGCTCCGTCTGGTGAACCTGGCCGCCGACAGCCAGCCGACGCTGTATATCGGAGCGCCCGACACCCACCCGGACTTCCGCACCTACATGGAATCCCGGCCGTACCCGCTCCACGACGGTCTGAACTACGTGACCGACCCGGCCGGCGGGATGGTCTATTTCCAGATGACGGGCGTCGGGCGTCGGGCCGAGGTGACGTTCCGGTCCGGGGTGCTCAAGGCCCCCTTCTTCGAACACGGGAAGACCACCCCGGAGCAGTACCGGAACATGCTCGCGACCCTGACGCAGGCGCCCCAGGCCGAGTTGGCCTCCAAGCGCGTCATCGTCACCGTGGACCGCGCGGTAGCCCTGAAATACCAGGACGTCGACCAGAACGCGCTCATGGAGACCTACGAGAAGATCGTCTCGGTCGAGGAGGCGGTCCTCGGGCTCGACGGTTCGATGCCGCTGCACACACCAGCACCCTTGCGATTCCACCTCACGCTTGGCAACCGGAGCGGGGTTGGTAGTGCCCATGCGGCCCACTATTACACCACCTACGCCGTCGAATACGGCGCCGAACTACTCACCGTGGCAGGACTCGGCACATCCTGGGGCATGTGGCATGAGCTGGGCCACCAGAACCAGATGTTCGGCTACCTGCATTGGGACGACCTCATCGAGATTACCGTCAACATCGCGTCGCTCGCGGTGCAACGCGCCTTCGGTCAGCGCTCCCGACTGCTGGAGACAGACGCCGGGGGCAAGGACATCTGGGACAAGGTACTGGCGAAAATCAACACGCCGTCCTTCAAAGTCACCGATCTGGATCCGTTCGAATACCTCGCCGCGCTCGAACAGCTCCGGCTCGCCTTCGGCGACGACTTCTGGCCACGCATGAACAAGGTCACCCGGGAAAAGTACCAATCCGACGGCTACCGCATTTACCCGCCGCAGCCCGCCTACGACAACCTGGCCCTCTTCGCCAGCATCACCGCCAACGCCGACCTCCGCGGCTTCTTCGCAGCCTGGGGCATACCCGTCACCGAAGCACGCCAAGCCGAAATCGCAGCCCTGAACCTTCCCCGGCCGGCCACCGATCCGACCACACTCCGCGAACCACGTTCGTAGAGACCCACCCCGGAATGCCAGTTCGCGCCGGTCGTAGACCTGTACACGGAACGGAACACCGGCGAGCGTCTGATCAATAAGCTGAAGGCCTGGCGAGGCATCGCCACCCGCTATGGCAAGATCCCGCAGAGTTACCTTTCTGGTCTCCATCTCCGCGCCTCGATGATTTAGAACTACAGCCACAGTGATCGCCGTGTGGTCTCTTTCCGGCTCGTCGGCGTGGCGCGATGCGCGGGCGGCCACCGCATGATTTCTCGGCTCGGTGAAGAAAAACGAGGAAGACGCGGTGGCCGCGATTGGCAGCATAACCCTGGACGACGTCACGGAGTGGGAGGCCGGGCTTGTCGAGCTGTTCGGCCGTGTCGCCCACTGTTTTCCCGGCGACCAGCCGAGAGCGCAGGCGTAGGCTTACCTGGACGGGCTGTTGTCGAAGAACGAGCGTAAGAACGGGTGGACGCTCGCCGAGCACGCCAAGGACCGGGGGCCGCAGAAGATGCAGCGGCTGCTGAATGAATACGCCTGGGACGCCGACGGCGTACGTAACGTCATCCGATCGTACGTCGTCGAGAATCTGTCCGAGCCCGACGGGGTACTTGTCTTGGACGAGACGGGATTCATGAAGAAAGGACGCTAATGCAGGCCTCGGCATTAGCGTCCTTATGACGGGCTCGCAGTCATGCCGTGTCCTTCCGGGTGGCCGGTGGTCAAGAGGCAAGGTGTCCGGATCGGACGCGGCATAACGGTCGTCGGGTCAGAGCTGATCGAGGAAAGCGAGGAGCATGTCGGTCGGCTGGTAGCGGGCCGGGGCCGCACCCCGTGCGGCCCACTGGTTGGCGAGGCGGGGTTCGGACAGATCGTCGAGTTCGGACTCTGCAGGTCGGTGCGGGACCTGGCGTCCCTGCTCGACGCGGTGAGCGCGCCGCCGGTCGGCGACAAGTACCCCGCGGCGCCGCCGGCCAGGCCCTACACCGACGAGCTGTGCGTGAACCCCGGCCGCCTGCGGGTCGCGCTGATGACCGCGCCGTGGTCGGGCACGCCGGTGGACGCCGGGGTCGTCGACATCGCGATCGCGGCGGGTCAGCTGCTCGAATGGATCGGGCACACCGTCATCGAAGCGGCCCCGGCCCTCGACGCCGAGGACATCATCGAGGCGTCGACGCTCGCCGTGATCTCCACCGGCGCGGCGATCCTGCGGGCACCCTGGCCACCTCGGACCTCCCGGCTGGAAGCCGTCTCGCGCCAGACCCTGGCTGAGACGCGGAGCAGCACGGCTCTGGACGTCCTGTCCGCGATCGACGCACAACACCGGGTGACCCGCCCGATCGGCCGGTTCTTCCTCGACCACGACCTGCTGGTGACGCCGACACTGGCCCGGCCGCCCGAACCGCACGGCACCCTCGACTACGACGATCCCGCGCACAACGTGCGGTCCTGGCTGAGCCGCATCTACGAGTACGGGCCGTTCACCGCCGCGTTCAACATCTCGGGCAATCCCGCGGTCAGCGTGCCGCTGGCACTCAGCCGGGACGGCCTGCCCATCGGAGTTCAACTGGTTGCCGCGTAC
>NZ_CAUVXO010000200.1:1051-1796 GCF_963555865.1 Protofrankia sp. Cr1 | reverse complement strand
GCCGCGAGCAGCTACGCCGCAGCGCGGCTTGCCTCGTCGGCGAGTGCGACCGTGAGGAGTCGGGTCAGGGCGGGCGTGTTCTGGGTGTCGAGCATGGTGATATACCCGGATCGCTGGGTGACCTGGACAATGGCGGGAAACCCGAACCTGCGGATGGTCTGGTAGGCGATGATCGCGCGGCCGGTACGGCCGTTGCCGTCGGAGAACGGGTGGATGCGTTCGAAAGCGACGTGCCCGCCGGCGATCGCCTCCAGCAGCGCCTCGTTGTCGAGGCTGGCGGTTTGCCACTCAGCCTGGTCGGCCCACTGGAGCATGAGTTCTGGGACGCGTTCGGGTGGTGCAGGCTGCCACGACGCGCCGGCGACGATGTTGCTGGATGTCTTGTACTGGCCGCGGTCGTGGGCTAAGCGGTCCATCAGCGCAGCGTGCAGGTCCCGGACGAGGTCGGTGCTCAGGGGTTCGTCGTCGGCGACGGCCCGCAGGATGCGGGCGAGAGCCTGGTAGTGGTTGGCAACCTCGTACAACTCGCGCACCGGCGTGCCGGCCACAGGCACCCGTTCGTCGACCAGCAGGGTGATTGTGTCGGCCAGGGTGAGAGTGTTGCCCTCAAGCGCCGCGGAGTGGTGCGCCAGGCGCACCAGCACGTCCTCGGCGTACTCCGGCGATAGAACCCCGGTCCGGGCGACATCGGCCAGGAACTCCTGTCGGGTCCAGGTCACGGCCGGGTCCGCGCCGCATTGATCAC
>NZ_CAUVXO010000200.1:0-871 GCF_963555865.1 Protofrankia sp. Cr1 | reverse complement strand
GGCCATCAGGTCGGGCAGGGGGGTGTCCTCATATCGGCTCACGGCGCGGGCCTCGAGTACCCCGGCACGGACGGTCACCTCGACCGTATCTCCGGGGCCGACGCCCAGAGCACGCAGCTCGGTTGGGCTGATCGTGATGCCCGCCGAATTCCCGATCGTGACGACCTTCTTCTGCATACGAACAGAGTACATCCCAGTACGAACTCGCCGTGGTGGCGGCCGACGCCCAACTGGCGCGTCTGCTCGCGGAGCGGGCCCAGGTCAAGGGGATCAGGCACGGCGGGCACAGGCGGCGAACATCGCCGCGCTGATGATGAGGTTGTTCTCGTCGCGGCTGAGAGACCACCACCGGCCCACCTCGTCCCGCGTCAGCAGTCCGGCTTCGATGATGCTCCGCTGGAATCGCTCCACGAGGAGCTGCCAGGCGAGCCACGACTCGCCGGTGCTGCGGAACTGAGTGCCGTAGTACTGAGCGGCCTCGTCGGTGAAGCCCAGGCTGAGCACATCACCGAGGAGCCGGCGGCCATAGGTCGCGTCGAACCCGCCCTCCTCGCCCATGAGCCGTTGCAGCGCCTGGACCATGGCGGTGTGTATCGACGCCTCGGGGACGACCAGGTCGGCACACGTCCAATCGACCTCCTCGACCAGAAGCCAGCCGCCCGGTGCGACCGCCGCCGCGAGCCGCTGGAGCGCACGCCGATGCGGGTGGAGGTGTGCGATCAGAAGCCGAGCGTGGACCAGGTCGAACCGTGCGTGCGGAAGGTCGTCGACCATCACGTCCATGCGCCGGACCTCGACCGACCCGGGCAGCCGGTCGAGGAAGCGGACGTCGCGGTCCACCGCGAGGACGTGCCCCGCGGAGCCGACGACC
>NZ_CAUVXO010000199.1:4811-9243 GCF_963555865.1 Protofrankia sp. Cr1 | reverse complement strand
GGTCCCCGTCGTCGTCCCCGCGGTGGCCGTCTTCGTTGCCGTCGCCGTCCCCGCGGTCGTCATCGGTACGTGCCGTCGGGATGGCGGACCGGCTGCCTGGTTCGGCAAGTCGCGCGAGATCACTCTCGATCTTCGTCAGTCGATCGACCATGTCGGTAGCGTCGCCACCGCGTTCACGAATGGTGCGCAGCGTGTCCATCAACATGAGCCATTGGTCGCGGTCGACGGTGACGGCGTCGGCGAGCTGGTTGGGCGAGTACGTCGGGAACAGACGCTGAACGACGGCGACCACCTTGGTGACCTCCGCCGGGTTGAGCCGGTCCGGCCGGCCCCGGACATAGGAAACAAGATCCTTCAGGCTGATGAGCGTGACACCTTCGACCGCTCCGTCGCTCCACAGAACGCCCGCCTCGACCATCGCCAGGATCGGCGTGACCGGAATTTTGATCATTGGTGTGGCCGTACGGGTCCGGGCGCGAACCTCGTCCCCGAGCCATTTGGTGAGGTCGAGCGGCTTAGTCAAGGGCTGTCCGTCGACCTTGGCTCCGTCCTTGGCCCCGTCCTTGGCGTAGCGCACGGTGCCGGTGGAGGCGTCGCTCTTTATCACCATGACTCCGCCCGGCCCGACCAGCAGGTGCCCGATGGTCGCCTCGGAACCGGGGACGCGGCGGTCGTGCATGATTACGTATCCATAGCGGCGGAGCCGGTTGATCGCGCTGGCCGTCTTGCGTTCGGCATCGGCGCTCTCGCGCAGCGTCTCGATCTCAGCGACCGGATCGAATGATCGGCCGATCACGATTAGTGGCCAACCGAGCTCGATCAGCAGAAACGCGCCCACGGCGATGGAGATCGACAGGCGAAGACCCGACGCGACCAGGACCGCGAATATGACCGCGATGGGGAAGGCGCGCAACGCGGCGCGCGGCACGGTGTGCGCGAGGCGTTCACGCCGCATCTGCGCGTGCTGTTCGCGCGCCCGCTGGTAGGCCATCTGGAGGGAGTAGCCGGGACGGTCCCGGGTATCGCCTCCGAACGGACCTCGTAGCGGGCCCCTGAGCGGGCCCCTGGTCAGGCTCTTGGTCGTACTCGCCATCGTGTCCACCAAGGATCGTGAGGTCGCCAACATCGTCCGGAGCCTTGGCATTCGCAACTCTTCCAAGCGCCGAGCGTCGTCGCGACAGCGCGCACGCGTGTTACGGGCCGCACTCATCCTGCAACCGTTGGCCGTGTCAGGACAAGGGAATCCCAGTAATTGGTCCAAGTTTCCCTTGGTTGGCGGGACGTTGGTCCGGTCCGCCCCTGAAAAAAGACAGGTATATGATATAGCTGTTTGATCTAATTTGGATGGCTGTGAGCCAGATCGCCGCTGGCCGGATCGGAGCGTTCTGCCGGTCGCCCGAAGGGCTGCGCGTGACCCGTGTGTGTAGGAAGGTGGGCAGCGGCCTGGTAGGCGGCGATCCGGTAGGCGGCGGTCTGACTGGGGTCGGTCTGGTTCGGCGGGCAAGTTACCGACTGGTAGCAGTACGCTCCCACCGTCGGTAGGAGTAACTGGAGGATGTGTTGAGACTCGCTATCGGTGGAGTGATCGCCGTTGTCGCTCTGGCGGTGGCCGGACGACGGTTCTACTGGTTGTTCAGGCTGATCCGCCAGGGTCAGCCCGCTCCCGGTCGGTTCGACGGAGCCGGCGTGCGCCTGTGGAGTGAGATCAGCGAGGTCGGCGGTCAGCGGAAGCTGCTGAAGTGGACGGTCCCCGGGATCGCGCATGCCTTCACCTTCTGGGGCTTCACGATCCTCATGCTGACCGTGATCGAGGCGTTCGGCGCCCTCTTCGATGATCACTTCCACATCCCGCTGTTCGGGCACTGGGCGGTGGTCGGCTTCATTGAGGACTTCTTCACCGTCGCGGTCCTGGCAGGGTTGGCGGCCTTCACGGTCATCCGGCTGCGCAACGCCCCCGCCCGCCTCGAGCGAAAGTCGCGGTTCTACGGGTCACACACAGGGCCGGCCTGGGTCATCCTCGGGATGATCACATCGGTGATGGTCACCCTGCTGATCCTGCGTGGCGCCCAGTTCAACGCCGGCACCCACCCGCAGGGGGACACCAGGTGGGCCTTTGCCTCGTATCTGGTCAGCCGTCCGCTGGACGCCTTCTCGACGTCGATCAACGGGCACATCGAGACGGTCTTCCTACTGCTCAACATCGCCATCATCATGGGCTTCCTGGTGCTGGTCGCCTACTCCAAGCACCTGCACATCTTCCTCGCGCCGATCAACGTCATCACCAAGCGCGAGCCCAGGGCGCTCGGCTCGCTCGGCAGCACTCCTGACATCGAGAGCCTGATGGACGCTGACGACCCGATCGTCGGCGTCGGCAAGATCGAGGACTTCTCCTGGAAGGCGATGCTCGACTTCTCCACCTGCACGGAGTGCGGGCGGTGTCAGAGCCAGTGCCCGGCCTGGAACACCGGCAAGCCGCTGTCACCGAAGCTTCTGATCATGGACTTGCGCGACCATCTGTTCGCCAAGGCGCCGTACCTGCTCGCAGCCAACGGTGCCGGGGACGGCGACGAAGCCGGGGCTGGAGCCGGGGCCGGTGCCGCGGCGGCCACCGGCACCGCGGACGCGTCGGCGAAGCACGTCGTCCACCACGTACCCGAGTCGGGCTTCGGGCGGGTCCCCGAGCCCGGTCGGCCGCAGGCCGATCGGCCGCTCGTCGGTACCGAGGAGGAAGGCGGGGTGATCGACCCCGACGTCCTGTGGTCCTGCACCAACTGCGGCGCCTGCGTCGAACAGTGTCCCGTCGACATCGAGCATGTCGACCACATCATCGACATGCGTCGCTACCAGGTGATGATCGAGTCGGCGTTCCCGAGCGAGGCCGGCGTGATGCTGCGCAACCTGGAGAACAACGGCAACCCATGGGGTGTCTCGCCCCGGGTCCGCACCGAGTGGACCGAGGGTCTGGCGTTCGACGTCCGCGTGCTCGACGACGGCGAGGCCATCCCCGACGATGTCGAGTACCTGTACTGGGTGGGTTGCGCCGGGGCCATCGAGGACCGGGCCAAGAAGGTCTCCCGGGCGTTCGCCGAACTGCTGCACATCGCCGGGGTGTCGTTCGCCATCCTCGGCACGAGCGAGTCCTGCACCGGTGACCCGGCCCGCAGGCTCGGCAACGAGTACCTGTACCAGGAGATGGCCAAGGCCAACATCGAGGTCCTCAACGCCGCGGCCCCGAAGAAGATCGTGGCCACCTGCCCGCACTGCTTCAACAGCCTCGCGAACGAGTACCCGGCACTGGGTGGGACATACGAGGTCATCCATCACACGCAGCTGCTCGGCACGCTCGTCGAGGACGGACGGCTCGTGCCCGTCCAGCCGGTGGACTCCTCCGTCACCTACCACGACCCGTGTTTCCTCGGTCGACACAACCAGGTCTACACCCCGCCGCGGGAGATCCTCGACAGCATTCCGGGCCTGCGCAGCCAGGAGATGCACCGCTGCAAGGAGCGCGGCTTCTGCTGTGGCGCCGGTGGCGCCCGCATGTGGATGGAAGAGAAGATCGGGAAGCGGGTCAACGTCGAACGGGTGGATGAGGCGCTCGCGCTCGATCCGGACATCGTCTCCACGGCCTGTCCGTTCTGCATCGTCATGCTGACCGATGCCGTGACCGAGAAGAAGCAGTCGGGTGGGGCGAAGGAGGGCGTCGAGGTCCTCGACGTCTCTCAGCTGCTCGCCCGCTCGCTGGCCGCACCGGTCCAGGCCGGGGGCATCCCGACGGCCACGGTGGGCACCACGGTTGCCGCGGACGCGGCCGGGTCGACAGACGGGGCGGGAGCATCCGGGTCCGACTGATGTGGTGACGCCCGAAACGATGTGAGTCCACTGTCATGGTGACAGCACCGGATTCACATCGTTTCGGGCTTTTCCGCGTTCGGGCCTCACCACTCAGCAGGATGGACGGCGGCGGGTCAACTGCGCCACACGGCGTGCGCCCGGGATCATCGTGAGCCGTGGCCAGACCAGGAACGCCTCGGCTTCAAGCATGGCCAGGGCGATGCGAGGAAGGTCACGGTTCGTTGGAAAGCAGATGTAGCGCGGCGACCACTGCGGTTGGAACTTCGCGTTGAACCGGTAAAGGCTGTCGATCTGGAACCAGCGGGAGAGGAAGACCAGCAGCCCTCGGAAACGTCGGGTCACCGGCCCGGCACCGAGTCGCTGGCCGCGTTCCAAGGCGGACCGGAAGAAGGCGAAGTTCAAGGACAGCCGGTCCACGTTCAGCCCGGTCGCGGCCCGTACCGCCGAGACGATCAGGAAGTCGTTCAGCCCGTTGTCCGCGGCGCGGTCGCGCACCATCATGTCCAGCGAAAGGCCCCGAGGTCCCCACGGGACGAAGTGCAGCAGCGCCCGCAGCCGCGGTTCGCTCCTTTTGTCC
>NZ_CAUVXO010000199.1:0-4411 GCF_963555865.1 Protofrankia sp. Cr1 | reverse complement strand
CCGCTGTCGGGCCCGTTGCGGTCAAAGGCCATAACCACGACGCAGTTGTCGTCGCTGGGTTCACCGATCCGGCCGAGTGCCATGGAGAAACCGCGTTCGGTTTCCGCCCCGCGCCACGCCTCGGCCTGCTCCTTCAACCGTTTGCGTTCGTCGGCGGGCAGGTCGCCCATCCGAAGGGCACGGCAGGTGTAGCCGGCTCGCTCGACCCGGCCGACAGCTTGCCGGACGTTTCGCATGTCGCGGCCTTCAAGGGTGAAGGTCCGCACATCGATGATTGCTTCGTCGCCGAATTCGAGCGCGGACAGGCCGACCCGTTCCCACGCTTTTCCGCCGGTTTCGGAGCAGCCGATTACCGCTGGTATCCAGGCGTGTTCGGCGGCGATCCGCAGGAACTCCCGGATCGCGCCCGGCCATGCTTCGTTGTCACCGAGCGGATCGCCGCTGGCGAGCATAACCCCGGACACCACCCGGTAGGCCACGCAGGCCTTGCTCGTCGGCGACCAGACGACGGTCTTGTCGCCGCGCAGGGCGAAGTAACCCAGCGAGTCGGCGTCCCCGTGCCGCGTGAGCAGCGCGCGCATCCGCTCGACGTCCTCGGCGGACAGTCGCGGGCGTGGTTCCGGCGGGCGTAGCGCCAGGTACACGACAGTGACGATGGTGAGCAGGCCCATGGTGAGCAGCATCCGGGTGACGAGGTCGGAGAGCCGATCGGAGCTGAACCGGAGCGGTCCGTGGATGCCGACCAGGCCCTCGACGACGTGTGTGAACTGAGTGGTCAGCGGATGCGGGCCCAGTAGACGGCCGGCGCCCATCCGCAGCAGGAGCATCCCGACTGTGATCGAGGCCGCGGTGAGGAGCAGCCCGACCCACAGCGCCCGCCACCGGGTCGTCGGATCACCCTTGGCCTGGAACTCGCCACGGGCCAGCACCAGCCCGACGACCAGCGCCGCCGACGCGACCGCTTCTTCGACGTCGAGACCTTTGACCACGTGCAGGACGACGCTTGCGCCCAGCAGCGTCACCACACCGAGCCACGCGCGGCGTTTGCGTCGGCGCAGACCACGGGCGAGTAGCAGCAGGAGGAGTCCGACCACCACGGTGAAGGCGGCGGCCTGGCGCGATGCCGCCCCCGGCAGGATCTGACGGATCACGTCCAGCCGGTCGCGCCACTCCGGCGTGACCGCCGACACGATGTCGATCAGTCCAGCAATGAACACCAGAGCAGCGGCCACGGTCGGGACCCATGAGCGGTTCCAGGCCGGCAACAGAGGTCGTGCCGGCCGTGAGCTCCCATGATTCCCATGGGCATCGCCGCCGAGCTGGCTCGTTGCGGTGGCCTTCGTGGGAGGGCTGTCGCGGCTGACGGTTGTCACGGACGGTGCCTCCTTTCCCTGCGTCAGGTCCGGTGGCCGTCAGTGGCACGAAAGATCATAGTCGCGCCGCCGCTGGCCGGCTGGGTACGGGTATCGGTCTGAGACCTGTCCGGCCCGCTTGGGACCGCCCGCGGGACGTTACCTCGCGTGCCGCACGGTCAGGCACGGGTGTCCCCGGGTAGGACGATCCCGCAGGCGCTCCCGAGAGGACTGAACGGATGCTCGGACTACCCGAACACATCAGGGCACGCCTCTTCGACCTGGATGGTGTGCTGACGCAGACGGCCGCCGTCCACGCCGCAGCCTGGAAGGAGATGTTCGACACATTCCTCCGCAGGCGGGCGGAACGCACCGATGATCCATTTATTCCGTTCAGCGTTGCTGACGATTATCCCCCCTATGTTGACGGCAAGCCCCGGATGGACGGCATCAGGTCGTTTCTCGCTTCCCGTCACATCGAACTGCCCCAAGGCGGCCCGGACGATCCTCCATCCGCCGACACAGTCCATGGCCTGGGCAAACGCAAGAACGAACTCGTAACAGCCATGATCCGTGAAGGTGGCGTTGCCTCCTATCCCGGTTCTGTACGTTACCTCCGAGCACTGGCGACTGCAGGCGTCCCACGGGCCGTCGTATCGTCGAGCGCGAACTGCGCGGAGGTACTTGCCGCCGCCGGCATCGATAGTCTGCTACCTGTCCGGATCGACGGTATTGTCGCCGAACGCGAGCACCTGGCGGGTAAGCCGGCGCCTGACACCTTTCTGGCCGGTGCCCGCGCGCTCGGCGTGGTGCCGTCGCGCGCGGCGGTATTCGAAGACGCGATCGCCGGGGTCGAGGCGGGCCGGGCCGGAGGTTTCGGGTTCGTCGTAGGCGTCGACCGGGTCGGGCATGCGGACGCTCTGCGCTCGCATGGTGCGGATATTGTCATCTCCGACCTCGATGAGCTGCTCGGCACCGACAACGTCCCCGACCATGTGGTCCGCGGCAGCGGGAGCGGCTCGTGATCGGTAGCATGTCGTTTCCGGTCGATCCATGGCAGCTGCGCGAATGCGGCCTCGATCCGAACCGGCTGGCCCGGGCGGAGTCGCTGTTCGCCCTGTCTAATGGGCATGTCGGCCTGCGGGCGAACCTCGATGAGGGAGAGCCGCACGCATTGCCCGGCAGCTATCTCAACTCCGTCCACGAGCTGCGGCCGTTGCCCTACGCGGAAGCCGGTTACGGCTACCCGGAGTCCGGCCAGACGATGATCAATATTACCAATGGAAAGCTCATCCGTCTGTTGGTGGATGATGAACCCTTCGACGTCCGGTACGGGGACCTGCGGTCCCACGAACGGATCCTGGACTTCCGCCGGGGCGTGCTGAGCCGGACCGCCGAATGGGTGTCACCGGCGGGCCAGGCGGTCCGCGTGTCATCGGTGCGGTTGGTCTCCTTCGTGCAGCGGGCCATGGCGGCGATCTGCTACGAGGTCGAGCCACTGGACGCCTCGACCCGGCTCGTCGTGCAGTCCGAACTGGTCGCCAACGAGCAGTTGCCGACACAGTCCGCGGACCCGCGGGCCGCCGCCGTACTGGAGGCTCCGCTGATGGCGGAGTGGAACGGCAGCCACGGTTCGCATGCCGAGCTGGTGCACCGGACGCGGCACAGCGGCATCCGGGTCGCCGCCGCTATGGATCATGTCATTGACCGGCGCTCCGCGACCGGGGTGACCGCTGAGAGCGATGCCGACTCCTGCCGGGTGACCATCACCACCCTGCTGGATCCAGGTCAGAAGTTGCGGTTTGTCAAGTTCATCGCCTATGGCTGGTCGGTACAGCGTTCCCTGCCGGCCCTGCGCGACCAGGCCGCGGCCGCGCTGACCGCAGCCCGCCAGACCGGCTGGACGGGGCTGCTCACCGAGCAGCGGGCCTATCTTGACGACTTCTGGGCCCGTGCGGACGTCGAGGTCGACGGTGATGCCGAGGTGCAGCAGGCCGTCCGTTTCGCCCTGTTCCACGTCCTGTCCGCGAGTGCGCGGGCCGAGCGTCGGCCGATTCCGGCGAAGGGTCTCACCGGTCCCGGATACGACGGCCACACGTTCTGGGATTCGGAAAGCTACGTCCTTCCCGTGCTCACCTACACCGTGCCGAACGCGGCGGCGGACGCGCTGCGGTGGCGGCAGGCCACCCTGCCCATGGCCAGGGAACGGGCCCACCTGCTCGGCCTCTCCGGCGCGGCCTTCCCGTGGCGGACCATTCACGGAGAGGAGTGCTCCGGGTACTGGCCCGCCGGCACGGCGGCGTTCCACATCAATGCGGATATAGCGGACGCGGTCGTGCGTCATGTCCGCGTCACCGGCGACGACGTATTCGACCGGGACATCGGCCTGGAACTGCTGGTTGAAACGGCCAGGCTCTGGCGGTCTCTCGGCCATCATGACCTGGATGGCGCCTTCAACATCGACGGAGTCACCGGGCCGGACGAGTACAGCGCGGTCGTCGACAACAACATCTATACCAATGTGATGGCACAGCAGAATCTGGTGGAGGCGGCGAACGCGGTCCGGCGGCATCCGGAGAAGGCGCACGAACTGGGCGTGAACGCCGAGGAGGCCGCGTCCTGGCGGGACGCCGCCGAGAACATGTGCATCCCCTTCGATGAAAAGCTGGGCGTGCACCCCCAGTCGGCTGGGTTCACCCGCCATCAGGTGTGGGATTTTGAGCAGACGCGTCCTGACCAGTACCCGCTCCTCCTGCATTTTCCGTATTTCGACCTGTACCGCAAACAGGTGGTGAAGCAGGCAGATCTGGTGTTGGCGATGCAACGCCGGGGGGAGTCGTTCACCGACGAGCAGAAGGCTCGCAACTTCGCCTACTACGAAGCGCTCACCGTTCGCGACTCCTCGTTGTCCTCATCGGCCCAGGCGGTGTTGGCGGCCGAGGTCGGGCATCTCGGGCTTGCCCATGACTACCTGCGCGAAGCGGCACTGATCGACCTTCGTGACCTGGACGGCCGCGCCCTCGACGGCCTGCATATGGCGTCACTGGCCGGAAGCTGGA
>NZ_CAUVXO010000198.1:5810-10386 GCF_963555865.1 Protofrankia sp. Cr1 | reverse complement strand
GACCAGGGCGATGAGCGTGAGCACGGCTATCGCCACGAGCCTGCCGACCGACCATCGCGACCGTCGCCGGTAGTGCGGCGCGAGACCGTGCAGGTCCCCCCCGCCACGTTCGTAGCCGGTGGTCGCCCGGGAGCCGTCGACCGCAGCCAGCCCCGGGTGGGTGGCGTCGGGGTAGCGGTCGGGGTAACGGTCGGGGTAGCCGTCGGACGGGGCTGGCTCCTGGCCGGGCTCCGGTAGGTACGCCGCGAGCTCGCGCAGCTCGTCCAGCATGGCGGCGCCGTCGGCGGGCCGCCGGTTCGGGTCGCGTGCGGTGGCGCGGAGCACGAGCGTGTCCAGTGCGGCGGGGATGCCCGGAACGGCTGCGGACGGCGCGGGAACATCGCCGTGCACGGACTGGTAGGCAAGCGACATCGGGGTGCTGCCGCTGTGGGGCAACTGCCCGGTCAGCATCTCGTACAGCACGACTCCGGCGGCGTAGATGTCGCTGCGGGTGTCGGCCGAGCCGTCGCTGACCTGCTCGGGTGCGAGATAGCCGACGGTCCCCATCACGACACCTTGTGTCATGGCGTAGGTCGCCTGGTTGACGGGCCGGGCGAGCCCGAAGTCCGCGACCTTCACCTGGCCGTCGTTGCCCAGCAGGATGTTCTCCGGCTTGATGTCACGGTGTATGAGGCCGGCGTCGTGGGCGGCCGTGAGAGCTTCGAGGACCGGCTCGATGATCTCGACAGCCTCGGCCGGGGTCAGTCGACCGCGGTTGCCGATGTGCTGGCGCAGGGTCTGCCCCCGGACAAGCTCCATCACCAGATAGATGACATGCCCGTGGGGCCCGTTGTCACTGCCCTGATCGAGGATGGAGACCGCACGCGGGGTGTTCAGCCGCGCCGCGGCGGTGGCCTCTCGGTGGAAGCGCCGGACGAAGTCCTGATCGTGCGCGAAGGCGGGATGCATGACCTTGAGAGCGACCAGCCGGTCAAGCCGGTTGTCGTGCGCGACATAGACCGTCGCCATGCCGCCTACCGCGATGCGTTCCTGCGCGGTGTAGCGCCCGTCCAGTAACCGTCCGATGACGGGGTCTGTGACGGTCGCGTCCATATGGCACAGCTTACGATCGCGTGCTCCGGTCGCGGGCATCCGGTCGGATGGGGCCCGTTGTGATGTGCCGGTGGGGCCCGTTGTGATGCGCCGGCAGCTGTCATGCGCAGGCAGATCGAAACCGCGGGGAAACCTGCGCGGGGAAACGAGTGCCGGGCTACCCTCGCCGACATGGAGCGGATTGTCGTCGTGGGCGCGGGACTCGCCGGGGGCCGGACCTGCCAGGAGCTGCGGGCTGGCGGGTATACCGGGACGCTGACCCTGCTCGGTGCCGAGGACCACCTCCCATACGACCGACCGCCACTGTCAAAGGCCGTGCTCGCCGGACGCAGGGACGACACCACGTTGCCTGTTGACCTGGGCGATGTCGAGCTGCTTCTCGGCCGCCGCGCCACCGGGCTGCGGCCGGGGGCCCTCGACACCGATCGTGGTCCGCTCGATTTCGACGGCCTGGTCATCGCCACCGGTGCCGATCCGGTGCGGCTGCCCGGTGACGGGCGCCAGCGGGTACTGCGCACCATCGACGATGCCCGCGCGTTACGGGAGGTCCTGCGTCCGGGCCTGCGGCTCGCGGTGGTCGGGGCGGGCTGGATCGGTGCGGAGGTGGCTACGGCCGCCGCGGCCGCCGGTGCGGCGGTGACCGTCGTCGAGGCTGCGGACGTCCCGTTGGCGCAGGCGCTCGGGGACGAGGTCGGCTCCCGTATGATCGACTGGTATGCCCAGGCCGGCGTGACGTTGCGGCTGGACACCGAGGTCCACGCCGTCCAGCCGGACGGGCTTGCACTCGTCGGCGGCGAGCACCTGCTCGCAGACGAGATCGTGGTTGGCGTCGGGGTCCGGCCGGCCACCGGTTGGCTCGTCGGTTGCGGGCTCGCGCTCGACCGTGGGGTCGTCGTGGACGAACACCTTGCCGCGGACTGGTCCACACCGGTTGTCTGCGTCGGCGACAGCGCCGCATGGTGGTCGCTGCGCTACTCGACACGGATGCGGGTCGAACACTGGGACTGTGCCCAGCAGTCACCGGTTGTCGCCGCGGCCACCCTGCTGCGTGCAGACGCGACTACACCGTTGCGTGCAGACGCGACTACACCGTTGCGTGCAGACGCGGGTACCCCTCCGGAGGACGTCGCGGTCTATGACCCGGTGCCCTATTTCTGGTCCGACCAGTTCGATCGAATGATCCAATTTGCGGGTCGCCGCCCGGCCGACGCGAAGCCGGTGTGGCGTGGCGACCCGAGCCAGCCCAAGGGTTGGTCGGCGGGCTGGTTCGACGATGCCGGCCAGCTGGCGGCTGTGGTCGCCGTCGGGCGACCGGCCGATGTCGTGCGTGGCCGGCGCCTGATGGTCGCCGGTGCCACGATCGACCCGACCCGGTTCGCGGACGCGTCGACACCGTTGGGCTGATCCGGCCGCGCGTAGGCGAACATGCGCGGGTAGGAACATGATTGCGCGGCTGTTGGCCCGATGGGCGAGCAGCGACCGGTATGGTCATGAGTCATCGGTGTTTCGGGACGAGACCCCCGTCGGGATGCCGCCCGGGCGATTACTACAGTTCCTGCGTGCCCCGCATTCACCTGGTCTCGAACCTGCCCGGCGCGAGCGTTCTCGGCGACCACCTGCGGGGCGCTGGGCTCGGGCCCACCTCCGCGAGATCCGCCGACGCCCTCCTCGTGCTCATCGATCGGCCGCTCGACGGGGTCGAACAGGACGTGTTGGATCGCGCGCGCCAGTCCGTCCCCGTGCTGCTCGCCGGCCCCACCCTGCGGTCGCTGCCACCTGACAGTCCGCTGGTCGAGGCGTCGGGGCTGCTTCCCGGGCGAGTGATCCCGGCTCACGAGCTCAGCCTGATTCCCGGCCCGGACGGCGGTGACTTCACCGCCCGTATCGGCGACTTCCGCCCGGTCGACCAGTGGGTCATACCTGACAAGATTGTCGACGACGTGCAGCAGTTGCTGATGGTTCGCCACGAGTTGGCCGATCATGCGGTGTGCACCTGGCGTCCGTCCACGGGGCTGGGCATGTTCACCCTCGGCTCGGGCGGCCGGGTGCTGGCTGATCCGGCATACCATCGGCTGATCGGGCGGTGGCTACGCCACGCCCTCGGGGTCCTTGATGCGCCGCCGGTGCGGGTGGGGCTGCTCGGCACGGCCGACTCCGCCGCCGCCCACCACATGGCCGTCGAGGCGACCGAAGGCCTGGAGATGACCGCTGTCTGTGACGGTGGGTCCCGTCCGTCGGGTCGTGGTGGCGACCGCGGTGCCCGCCGGATCGCCAATCCAGCTGAGTTGGTGGCCGACCCCGAGGTGGGTCTGGTCATCATTGCCACGCCGACCCACACCCATGCCGAGTGGGCCATGCGGGCGCTGGATGCCGGAAAGCATGTCGTCGTCGAACAGCCCTTCTGCCTGGCCACCCAGGAGGCTGACGATCTCATCTCCGCCGCGGCCGAGCGCGGCCTCGTCCTGGCCGTGCACCCCGACCAGCGAGACGATCCCGGCTGCCGGGCACTGCGGGCCGCGGTCAGGTCGGGCGCTGTCGGCGACGTGCTGTGGCTGGAGACGTTCCAGGGTGCGTTCGCGCGTCCCGCCGGAACCTGGCATGACGACGTCAGAGTGAGCGGAGGCGTCATCTACGATCGCGGGTTCGCCCATCTGGACTTGATTCTCGACCTGCTGACCGAACCCGTCGAGTGGGTGTCGGCATCCGCCCACAAGCGGGTCTGGCACCACGTCAGCAACGCCGACCATATCCGGATCCTGCTCCACTTCGCCGACGGTGCCGAAGCGCAGGTCACGATTTCCGACCTCGCCGCGGTGGCGTGGCCGAGGTTGCATGCCATGGGCGCTACCGGCTCGATCGTCAGCGAGGTCATGACGGAGTCGGCGGGGCCGGGCTCGCGATCCGGGCGGCATTCCGAGCGCACGCCCGAGGCCTTCCCCGCCCCGTTGAACCTGGTCACCGGGGACGGAAACCGGACCCGCCTGGCGTTTCCGCCACCGGCTACCTCGGGCTTCCACAGCGAGCTGGCGGACCGCCTGGTCTCGGGCTGGCCGATGCCGTATCCGGTGGAGGCGGCCCGGCGGGTGGTGGCCGTGATGGAGCGGCCACCCGATCGGTGGCCGCAGGCGCGGCCCCCGTCACCCCGGCGTGACCAAGAGCCGTTGCCCGGTGTTTACTTTGACCGTGGATTGGCTGACACTGCCCGATGTCGCTGACATGCTCGGGCTGCCCATCACGCGGGTACGACAGCTGGTGGGAGACCGCAAGCTGCTCGCCGTACGCTCAGCGGGCGTCCTGCGGGTGCCCGCTGAGTTCATCGTGGATGGAGCGATCGTCAAAGGTCTTCCCGGCCTGCTGACGGTGCTGACGGACGCGGGGTTTTCCGATGAGGAGGCGATCGACTGGCTCTTCCGGGAAGACCCGACCCTGCCCGGTACCCCCGTGCGGGCGCTGGCGGAAAACCGTGGCCGGGAAGTCAAACGCC
>NZ_CAUVXO010000198.1:3308-5186 GCF_963555865.1 Protofrankia sp. Cr1 | reverse complement strand
GCGGCAGGCGCGGCTCGCCGATGCTCGGCTCTACCTGTGCACCGGGCGCCAGCCGGCGTTCCCCAGGTTTGTCGACGACGTTCTCGCCGGCGGTGTGGACATCGTCCAGCTCCGGGAAAAGGGCCTGGAATGGCAGCCCGAGGCCGACCTGCTCGCCGTGATGCGGGAGATCGCCCAGCGGCGTGCGGCGCTGGTGAGTGCCAACGATCGTGCCGATCTCGCCGCCTTCACCGGCGTGGACGTGTTGCATGTGGGGCAGTGCGACATCCCACCCCGGCTCGCCCGGGCGCTGCTCGGCCCGGACGTGCTGATCGGGCGGTCCACCCATGATCCCGAACAGCTCACCGCCGCGATCGAGGATCCCGACGTGGACTACTTCTGCGTCGGGCCGGTGTGGGCGACGCCCACCAAACAAGGGCGCGCCCCGGTCGGGCTGGAGCTGCCGCGTCTGGCCGCTCGGCTCGCCCCGCCGTTCGCATCCGGGGTCAAGCCGTGGTTCGTCACCGGCGGGGTGGACGCGACAACGCTCGACGAGATCCTTGACACCGGCGCCCGGCGGGTGGTCGTCGTCCGGGGCATCACCGGGGCAGCGGACCCGGGTGCTGCCGCGGCGGGCCTGACCGGCCGGCTCCGCGAGGCCTGACCCGAGCGCGGTGCGGCACCTGACGTACCTCGCGGTCCTCGCGGCCTGTCTGATCGGCACCGCGCCGCTGGAGGTGATCCTGCGCACCCGGGTGTACGCGCGGCCGGTGCGGTTGTTGTTGACGTTGCTGCCGGTGGGCGCCGTATTCACCGGTTGGGATGTCTATGCGATCTCGCACCGGCACTGGGGCTATGACCGCGCCCAGATGTCCGGGGTGCGCCCGGTCGGCGGGCTGCCGCTGGAGGAGCTGCTGTTCTTCCTGGTGGTGCCGGTCTGCGCGGTCCTGACGCTGGAGGCCGTCCGTGCGGTCAAGGGCTGGCCGGTCGGTGACGAGCCGGCGGGGGACGAGCCGGTGCGTGACGAGCCTGCGGGTGACATCCCCGTGGATGACAACCCGTGAGCTATACCGCCCTTGCGGCCGTCGGCGTCGCCGCCACCGTGTTCCTCGATCTCGCGGTGCTGCGGACCAGAGTGCTTGTCCGTAAGGCGTTCTGGGTTGCCTATGCCATCATCATCGTCTTCCAGCTGATCACGAACGGTGTCCTGACCGGCCTGGCGATCGTCACCTACGATCCCCGCGCGATTCTCGGCCCCCGGTTCGTGTACGCCCCTGTCGAGGATCTGCTGTTCGGGTTCGCCCTGGTCACCCAGACGCTGTCCTGGTGGGTCTACTGGGGGCGCCGCCTGGATGGAGCGAAGCCGGCGCGTTCTCGTTCCGATGGTCAACCAGGTGGGTCCAGCTGAATCGTACATTCGGTTGTTTGTCCCGAAGGCAGTCCGCAGGCGCGTCGGCTATGGTGCATCTGTGACGACTTTGCGGATCTCGGATGTGGCCGGCCTGTTGGGTGTCAGTGACGACACGGTGCGACGGTGGGCGGACGCCGGCAAACTGCCGCTGGTCCGCGACGACAGCGGCCGCCAAGCCGTCGAGGGCGCGGCGCTGGCCCGGTTCAGTCAGGAGCTGGCGGCGTCGGTGGACCGGCCGCCGGCGGTCGACGCCGCGGTGGTGGGTGAGTCGGCCCGTAACCGGTTCCCCGGGATCGTGATCCGCGTGGTGCGGGACGGGGTGATGGCGCAGGTTGAGATCCAGGCCGGTCCGCACCGGATCGTGTCGTTGATGAGCCGGGAGTCCGCCGACGAGCTCGGTCTGGAGCCCGGCGTGATCGCCGTGGCGTCGGTGAAGTCGACCAACGTGGTGATGGAACTTCCTCAGCAGCGTCGCTGAACCGCCTGTC
>NZ_CAUVXO010000198.1:2477-3050 GCF_963555865.1 Protofrankia sp. Cr1 | reverse complement strand
CGTCGCTGACCGAGTCGTTCACCGAGCTGGGCAAGCAGTTCGAGGCGGCGCATCCCGGGGTGAGCGTGAAGTTCAACTTCGGAGCGAGCTCGACGCTGGCGACCCAGCTCACTCAGGGCGCGCCCGCGGACGTGTTCGCCTCGGCCAGCGCGACGAACATGGCAGCCGTTGTGACCGCTGGGCTGGCGGCCAACCCGACGACGTTCGCGAAGAACTCGATGGAGATCGTGACCCCGCCGAACAACCCGGCGAACATCGCGGCCGTCGCCGACCTGGCGAAGCCGGGGGTGAAGGTCGCGCTGTGTCAGGCGCAGGTCCCGTGCGGGGTGACCGCCGCGAAGGTCTTCGCCAACGCGGGTGTCACGGTCACGGCGACGACCTACGGCGCGGACGTGAAGGCGGTCCTGACCACGGTCGAGCTCGGTGAGGTCGACGCCGGCATGGTGTATGTCACCGACGCGCAGGCCGCCGCCGCGAAGGTGAAGGGGATCGCGATCCCCGCGGCGCAGAACGCCTCCACGGCCTATCCGATCGCTGCCCTGACCAAGGCGCCGAACCCAGCCGGGGCGGCGG
>NZ_CAUVXO010000198.1:0-1862 GCF_963555865.1 Protofrankia sp. Cr1 | reverse complement strand
CCGGGTGCCGGTTCCGTTGGCGGTCGCCGGCGCTGTCGCGATCGGGTTCCTGCTGCTGCCGCTGGCCGGCCTCCTCCTGCGGGCACCGTGGCGCAGCCTGCCCGCGTTGCTGGTCACCCCGGCGGTGGGGGAGGCGTTGCGACTGTCGTTGATCACCTCGACGATCGCGACCGTGCTGTCGTTGTTGGTCGGCGTGCCGCTGGCCTGGTTGCTGGCCCGCGCGAGCTTTCCCGGCCGGGGCCTGCTGCGTGCGGTGGTGACGGTGCCGTTGGTGCTGCCGCCGGTGGTCGGTGGGGTGGCGTTGCTGCTTGCGTTCGGCCGGCGCGGGATCGTCGGCCGCCATCTGGACGCCTGGTTCGGCATCACCCTGCCGTTCACCACCGCTGGTGTGGTGATGGCGGAGGCGTTCGTGGCGATGCCGTTTCTGATCGTGACGGTGGAGGGGGCGTTGCGATCGACCGACCGTCGCTTCGAGGACGCCGCCGCCACCCTCGGGGCCAGCCCGTGGGTGACCTTCCACCGGGTCACCCTCCCGATGATCGCGCCGTCGCTCGGTGCGGGCGCGGTGCTGTGCTGGGCCGCGCCCTCGGCGAGTTCGGCGCGACCATCACGTTCGCCGGTAACTATCCGGGGAGGACCCAGACCATGCCGATCGCGGTCTACCTCGCGCTGGAGACCGACCCGGATGCGGCGATCGCCCTGTCCCTCGTTCTGCTCGCGGTGGCCGTCGGCGTTCTGCTGCTGTTGCGGGAGCGCTGGCTGCGGCCGGGTAATGCACTGTGAGCGAGGCTGCCCTGCAGGCCCGGGTGCGGGTGGAGCGTACGAGTGGTTTCACCCTTGAGGTCGCACTGACCGCAGCGGGCGGGAGGACGGTGGCCGTTCTCGGCCCGAACGGGTCGGGCAAGACGACGCTGCTACGGGTGCTCGCGGGCCTGCTGCCGATCGACGGGGGACGTGTCAGCCTCGGCGACGAGGTCGTGGACGACCCGGCTGCCGGGATCTTCGTCCCGGCGCAGCGGCGCGCGGTCGGGATGGTCTTCCAGGACTATCTGCTGTTCCCGCACCTGACCGCCCGGGACAACGTCGCCTTCGGTCCGCGTGCCCGCGGGATGTCCCGGGCCGCGGCCCGCGCCGCCGCCGGGCAGTGGCTGGCGACGTTCGGCCTGGCCGAGTTCGCCGACCGCCGCCCCGGTGTGCTCTCAGGCGGGCAGGCCCAGCGGGTGGCGTTGGCCCGGGCACTCGCGGGCGGGCCGCGCCTACTGCTACTGGACGAGCCTCTCGCCGCCCTGGACGCGTCCACCCGGCTGGCCGTCCGGGCGGATCTTCGCCGGCACCTCACCGGTTTCGCGGGCCCGTCGGTGCTGGTGACCCACGATCCGATCGAAGCGATGGTACTCGCCGACAATATTGTGATCATCGAAGCGGGTCGGGTGGTACAGCAGGGGCCGCCGGCCGAGGTCGCACGCCGGCCCCGGACCGACTACGTGGCCAGGCTCGTCGGGCTGAACCTCTACCGGGGGCAGGCCGACGCCGGCCGGGTGCGGTTGGCCGGCGGTGGTGTCCTGACCATCGCGGACACCGCGATCGGCGGGCCGGTGCTGGCCGCATTGCGGCCCTCCGCCGTCGTCCTCGGGATCGAGGAGCCGCACGGCAGCGCCCGCAACACCCTCGCCGGCCGGATCGCCGGGCTGGAACTGCTGGGTGACCGGGCCCGGGTGGCGCTCGACACGATCCCCCCGCTGCTCGCCGACGTCACCCCGGCCGCCCTCGCCGAGCTGCGCCTGGAACCGGGCGTGACCGTGTGGGCGTCGTTCAAGGCAACCGACGTCGAAACCTACCCTCAACTCCAGGAGTAACCGGCC
>NZ_CAUVXO010000197.1:0-8905 GCF_963555865.1 Protofrankia sp. Cr1 | reverse complement strand
TCAGGGACGAGTCCAACGTCCAGTCCGGCAGGGCGTCTGGGGTGAGTGGTTCGTAGGCATTTTCGATCGCCTTGCGTTTGGCCTCGGCGTCTGCGCGGGCGTAGATCTCGGTGGTGGACACGTTGGCGTGGCCGAGTAGATCACGGATGTAGATCAGGTTGACCCCGGCGTCGATCAGGTGCATGGTCCGTGTCCGCCGGAGCGTGTGGGGCGTGACTGGCAGGCCGGGAGCCCAGCCGGGGTCGCGTGTCCGGACGGCCCGCACGTAGCGGGCCAGTAGCTTGGCGACCCCGGACCGGGTCAGTCTGGAGTGGTTCGGTCCGGGGAACAGCGGGTCCGCGTCGGCGCCGAGGCCAGGATGCCGATCGCGGTGTTCGAGGTAATCGGCGACGAGCTGGGCGGTCGGGTCCATCACGGGCACGTACCGGATCTTGGAGCCCTTCCCGTGGATCACCACAATCATCGGGCTGGCGCGGCGGATGTCGGCGACGTCGAGGTCGCACAGCTCCTGGACGCGGGCGGCGCTGTCGTAGGCCAGGGCGAGCAGGACGGTGTCCCTGACAGCGCGTGTGTTGGCCGTGCCGGGTTCGGCGAGCAGCGTCTTGACCTCGTCGCCGGTCAGGTGTCCCCGCTGCGGGGCTGGGGTCTTCTTCTGCCGGATCGCGAGGATCTGGGTGACCTGGTCGAGATGGTCGGGCTGCTCGACGGCGGTGTAGCGGCAGAACGACTTGATCACTGCCAGGCGCTGGTTGCGGCTGGCGGCCGAGCAGTTGCGCTCGGCTTCCAGCCAGTGCAGGAACCGCAGGACCCGGGGCCGGTCGATGTCGGCCAGGCGCAGCTTCTCCGGCGGTATGTGCTCAGCGTCCCTGAACCAGGTGAGCAGCAGTTTCATCGCGTCCCGGTAGGAGGAGATGGTCTTCGGTGAGGCTGCGCGTTCCCCGGCCAGGTGGTCGATGAAGAACTTCGACAGCCAGCGCCCGGCAAGCTCCGGCGGCGGCGCGGGCCGCGGGTTCACTGCTCGTCCCCGGGTGCGGGGATGACGTAGCCGAACCGGACCTGGGCCTTGGCCATGACCTCGGGGTAGGCGTCCGCGGTCAGCCTCAGGTAGTACTGGGTGCCGCGAAGGTCGGCGTGGCCCATGTAGCACGCCAGGTAGGGCAGCATCACGGCCAGGTCCGTGCCTTGCGCGGCCCATCGTCTGAGGTTGGCGACGGCGAAGCCGTGACGTAGCGAGTGCGGGTGCGGGCCGCCGGTGAAGTGGGGGATGGCGGCGTCGGCCAGGTAGCCGCGGAACCGCACGTATACGGTCGACTGGTTGATCGGCCTGCCGGCAGCGACGGTATAGAAGACATAGTCGCTGCTTTCGGGGGCGGGGTGCGCGGCTGCGATGTAGTCCTCCAGGGTCGCGGTGAGCCGGCTGGTGACCGGCACGGTCCGGCTCTCGCCGTTCTTGGAGTCGCGGATCCGCAGCGTCCCGACACGGGTGTCCACATCGGCCAGGCTCAGGTTGAGTGCCTCGGAAACTCTCAGCCCGGCGCCGTAGAGCACCCTGAACAGGACCGGGTCGACCATCGCCTTGTTCGAGAAGCTGGACATGGCCTGGGTGTCGACCACGGCGAACAGGCGGCGCACCTCGTCGTCGGTGAGCACATACGGGGGCTGGTGGCGGACACGAACACGGGTTGCCGCGGCCGGGGTGCAGGCATCCCAGCCGGCGGCCTGGGCGTACTCGGCCAGCTGACGCAGCGCCAGCTCGTTACGCCGAAGCGTGGAGGAACGCAGGTGACCGCCGTAAAGGAACCCGTCGAACGCTTCTTTGGTGATTGACCCGTCCGGATACCCCTCCCGCCGGCAGTGATCGGCGAACTGGCGCAGCACCCGTTCCTGGACCTTGAACCGGTATCCGCCAGCACGGCGCGAAGCGACCAGTTCGGCGACCAGGCCCGGCAACGTCGTGTCAGACACCGCACTCACCCGCCCCCGCCTGGCCGATGACGTCTTCGATGTCCAGCGCGCAGCATCGCAGCCGTTCGACGTCGAAGCGCAGGTAGTAGGCCTGGGTCGTGTCGCTGGAGGCGTGTCCCAGCACGGCCGACACCACCGGCATCGACGCCCCGTTGCCGATCATGGCGACGGCCAGCGCGCCGCGCAGGGAATGCATCCCGCGCACCTGGTCCGGCGGGAAATCGATCCCCGCGCGGGCAGCGTGGCGCGACAGCCGGGAGGCGACCGACGAGGAACACCCGAACGTGTTGAAGGGATGGCGGTGCTTGATGAACACCTTCGGGCAGGCAGTTTCGGGGCGGCTATGCCGGACGTAGTCAATGATCGCCCAGCCGACGTCGTCCAGCAGCGGCAGGCTTAACGGTCGGCCCGTCTTGTGCTGGACGATCGTGATGGTCTTCGCCCGCCAGTCCAGGTCGCCGAGTTCGAGTTGCCGCAGATCGGAGATCCGCAGGCCGAGCCGGGCGGTCATCAGGATCATCGCGTAGTCGCGTTTGCCGGTGGCGGACTGGCGGTCGATCACGGCCAGCACCCGCCGGATCTCCTCAGCGGTCCACAGGTGCGGTTCGGACTCGTGGCGCAGGTGCCGGTGCGGCGGCAGCCGGTCGGCCAGGCTCTGCGGGGTCCGGCCCGCAGCGGCCAGGAAAGCCAGGAAGTCCGCCAGGGATGACCGCACGGTCGCGATGGTCTTTCGGCGCAGCCCGCGTTGGCGCAGCAGGAAACCTGACACGTCCCGCACGCCGAGGACGGGCGCACTCACGATTTTCGTGTAAGCCGGTGATGGGCAGCTTACTGTCTGTGACTCTATCAGAAGGATAGTCGTCCGGGGAACAAGTTGACGAGCGAGTTGAGTGCGACTTTCCAGCCGTGGGTTCCTGTGCCGGATTCACCGCCGCGCTGGCTGGAGATGTTCCGGAGGCCGAGGTAGAGGAGTTTCATCGCGGCGTCCTTGTCGGGGAAGTGGCCGCGGTTCTTGGTGATTTTCCGGAGTTGGAAGTTGATGGATTCGATCGCGTTGGTGGTGTAGACGATTTTCCGGAGCTCGGGCGGGAAGTCGAGGAACGGAATGAACTCGGCCCAGGCGTGGCGCCACACGTCCACGGCGCCGGGATAGCGGGCACCGAAGGCGGTGTCGAATGCGGCCAGTCCGAGCTCGGCGGCCTCCAGGGTGGGGGCGGTGTAGATGTCCTTCATGGCCTTGACGACGGCTTTCCTGTCGCCGTAGGACACGAACCGCATCGCGTTACGGATGACGTGGACCACGCAGGTCTGGACAATGCTGTCGGGGAACACGGCGGTGACGGCGTCAGGGAGTCCCGTCAGCCCGTCGCAGCAGACGATGAGGACGTCACGGACACCCCGATTCCGGAGATCCGCGAGAACTTTCTGCCAAAACTTCGCGCCTTCGCTGTCCTGGATCCAGCAGCCGAGAGCGTGCTTACGGCCATCGGTATCGACCCCTATCGCCAGATACGCGACCTTGGTGGAGACGACACCGTTGTCCTTGACGCGCAGGCGGATCCCATCCACATACATGATCGGGTAGACCTCGTCCAACGGCCGCGACTGCCAGGTCTTGATCTCGTCGACGACGACGTCGGTGACGTTCGAGATCAGTTCCCGGGACGCCTGCACCCCGTAGACCTCACGCAGGTGCGCCTCGATGTCGCGGGTCGTCATGCCACGGGAGTACAACGACAGGATCGTGTCGTCGAGATTCCCGATACGCCGTGCCCGCTTCGGCACGATCATCGGCTCGAACGTGCTGTTCCGGTCCCGGGGCACCTCGATATCGACCGGCCCGTTCCGGGTCGACACCGTCTTGACCGACGTGCCGTTCCGGGAGTTCCCCGAGCCGTTCCCGGACGGGTCACCGGACTCGTAGCCGAGATGGTCGGTCATCTCGGCCCGTAGCGCCCGTTCCAGAACAGCTTTCGTCATCTGGTTCAACAGGCCATCGACACCATCGATCGGCGTGCCGGTCTCCTTCGCCTCCGCCAACAACGTGTCGATCACATTCGGCGGGAACGTCTCCGCGATCACCTGGGCCGCCGCAGTATCACGTTCACGACGCTTTACATTCTGTGCCATAAGATGACCCTTTCCGACCGACCGATCACGGTAGGTCGATTCTTGTCACCTCCGGCTTACACGCTTCCCATGAGTGCGCCCAGAGATCAGGAGGTGGCCCGTGGGGTCATGACGTGGTCTGAAGCTCGTCGTCGCTTGCCGGTGGGAGTCCGGTCCGGGTAGCTGCCAGGAGGCCCGGTAGCAGGTTGCCGGCGTCGGGGGGAAACGCCCGGCGTCGAAGCGCAACGTCAAAAGCCCTGAGAAGGGGAAGCGACTGGACGGTCCGTAGCATAAAGCGAAGCTTGCAGCGCCGTTAAAGTGCCCGCCGCAAAGCGGGAAGAGGGAGAGCCGAGCCCCTTCAATCAGGGTGAAGGCCATGGAAGCGGTGAAGATCCTGGAATGCAGCCGCGAGGAACTCCCCGGCGTAGGGGGCACGGAACGTTCAGACAGCGACGGCGGGAACTGGGGAGGCCCTCCCCGGCCGAAGCAGGCCGCGGAACCTGCGGAACGGCGACGTCTTATAACCGGTGAGGAGCCGGGAAGTAGGCGAGCGTGTCGGGAGGGCGTCGGAGGCGGCCATAGTACCGTTCGAGCCGGACGGACAACATAACCGCCGGTGATGGGAAGGGCCGCTACTTCGTCTACGCGCTGGTGTGAGGGAGATCGGGCTGGTGAGTGCCGTTTCGGCTAGGTCCACCCTGGCGGCTGTCCGTGGGGACAGGGTCCGCGCCTTGCAACATGCGCTTTACCGGGCGGCCAAGGCCGATCCCGGACGGCGGTTCCACACGCTCTACGACAAGGTCTACCGCAAAGATGTCGTGGCGCGGGCATGGGAGCAGGTGCGCCGCAACCGTGGCGCAGCCGGCATCGACAACATCACCCTGAGTATGGTCGAGGGGTACGGCGTTGACCGGGTCCTCGACGAGCTGGTCTGCGAACTGAAGGACGGCAGCTACCGTCCGCTGCCGGCCCGGCGGGTGTTCATTCCCAAGTCCGGGTCGGATGAGCGGCGGCCGTTGTCTATCCCCGCAGTACGCGACCGGATCGTGCAGACAGCGTTGAAGATCGTACTCGAGTCGGTCTTTGAAGCTGATTTCCTTGGGTGCTCGTTCGGCGCTCGGCCGAAACGGAGCACGCACGATGCCCTCCAGGTGCTGCTGGATGAGTCCTGGCGGGGCCGACGTTGGGTGGTGGAAACGGACGTCGCCAACTGTTTCGAGGCGATTCCACACGACAAGTTGATGCAGGCGGTCGAGGAACGAGTCTGTGATCGGAAAACCCTCGCCCTGGTGCGTGCTTTTCTGGAAGCCGGGGTGTTGGAAGGTGGGTCACAGCGTCGAGTAGTGACCGGTACTCCCCAAGGGGGATGCGTCTCGCCCCTCATGGCTAACGTCTACCTGCACCGGCTCGACCGGGCATGGGATCACGGCCGGGACGGGACGCTGGTCCGTTATATCGACGATCTCGTGGTGATGTGTGAATCCCGGCAGCAGGCCGACCACGCGCTCGCGCGGATCACAGCCCTGCTGGCCGACCTCGGCCTGGAGTCGAAGGCGGCAAAGACCCGGATAGTGCACCTGACCGAAGGCGGCGAGGGATTCGATTTCCTCGGTTTCCACCATCGGCTGGTACGCGCTCGGGGTCGGACCGGGGCCAGGCGTGTCGTCTTTCTCGCCCGCTGGCCATCCCGCAAGGCGGCCCAGCACGCCCGTGACCGGATCCGGGAACTGACCGCCCGGTCGAGGCTGCTGGTGCCGGTCGACACCGTTATACGGCAGGTGAACGCCTTCCTGCGCGGCTGGGCCGGGTACTTCCGTTACGGAAACTCTGCCCGGATGTTCGACAAGATGCAGACCTACGCCCTACACCGGGTTGCGATCTTCGTGGCGAACCGTCACAAACGCAGCCGGGCATGGGGCTGGCGGATCGTGGCCTACGCCTCACCCGACCATTTCGGGCTGCTTAACCTTGGTGGGACCGTGCTCGCTCCCAGGCCGAACCGTCCCTGGAGATCACCGAATGCCGGCGGTGAAAGACGTCGGTGAGCCGTGTGCGGGAGAACCGCATGCACGGATTCGACGGGAGGGAGCTGGAAACGGAACGCTTACGCGTCACCGCGCCAGCTCCCTACCCAACCACGCCCACGACGTCTCCAGGTAGCCGTTCGTCCGCTCGACCAGGCCCTTGAACTCCGGGTCCCGCGGCGGCGCCAGCCGGATCCTCGTCGCCAGGGTGCCGGCGAACGCCGCCGCCGGCACGGTCGGCCGTCCGCCCCCGCCGATCGCGGACTCCCGGTCCCAGACCAGCGTCCTCGTGACCCGGCCGACCCCCGAGATCAGCAGCCACATCCCCGCCAGGATGTCACCGGCCTGCCGCGACGGGATCATCGTCGCCGCCACGAACCGGGAGAACCCCAGCGTCATCACCAGCACCGGCGCCACCCGCTCCAGGCCCGCGGCGACCGGCACCGGCGTCTCCGGGAACCACAGGTCGCACTGCGTGACCTGCCCCGGCTCGTAGACAACCCGGTCAACCGGGTCGATCCCGACATACTCCGGCCGGATCAGCGCCAACCGCTTCTTCAACGGTGACAACGAGTACGGCCAGCCGACCCGCTCGGCGACCACCGGCGCCGGCATCCGCGGCCACTGGGCCAGCAACACCCGGATCCGAGGCTCGAACGGATCAACGACCGACCCCTTCGCCGCCCGGACGTACCTCGGCGGCCCGTCCGACGCCAACGCCTTGCGGACCGTGTTCCGCGCGACCCCCAGCCGCCGGGCAATCTCCTTGATCGGAACCTGTTCGGCCCGATGCAACCTGCGGATCTCGGCCCAGTCCTCCACCTTCAGCACCTCCCTACGCAAGCAGGGGGTCAACTTCCGGAGGTCCCCAGGGGGTCAGTTTTCAGGAAGCGGCGACACACGTTCGAAGGAAAGAAAGCTCGAAGCGTTGCCACGGCTTCATGACGCGGTGAATCAGGGGTCATGGTCGAGGGCGACGACCTGCATCACCCCACCATCTGACAGGGATGGCATTCTGTCGGGTGGTGGGAACGGGTGCGTTATGGCGTCGTGCTCGTCATGGCCGCGTGCCATTCCGGTATCGTCGCAGATGGTGGGTGTAGTGGTGGGACGTGGTGTCTGTCGCTGGTCGACTGGGGTGTGATGGCACGAGAGTACCGGCTGTGAAGTAAAACCGAGCTAAGCCCGTTTCCTTGCGGGGTGGCGGTCTGTGTGGCGCGATGATTGGGAAGTGGTATGAACGATGAGTTGATCGCGGAGCTGGCGGTGGTCGGGTCAGAATCGGATCGGGCGGCTTCCGCGTTGGGAAAGGCGGGTGACCCGGCGGTGATTCCATACCTGCTTGTGGCGTTGCGTCGCGACGCCGGGTGGGAAGACGGGTCGGCGGCCTGCCGTAAGGCGGCGGCAATCGCCGCGATCGGTGGTGACGCTGCGTGGCCCAGTGGTTCTGGGCGGCTGACCAGTGCTTGGTCTTGTCCAGGCGCTGCTTTTCCCGGCAGCGGGGACGTACTCTCACACTGCCGGTGATGCCACCTAACTGTGGGCCGGTTGCTCGGGGCGGAGGGTTGATGGAGATCCAGGCGCTGCGGTACGTGGTGACGTTGGCCGAGGAGTTGCACTTCGGCAGGGCAGCGAAGCGTCATTTCATCTCCGCCCAGCCATTCGGACAAGCCGTGCAGCGGCTGGAACGTGAGGTCGGGAGCCGCCTGTTCGAGCGGACCAGCCGGCGGGTCAGCCTGACCTCGGCGGGTGCGCGTTTCGTCGGGCGAGCCCGGGTGGTGCTGGCGGAGCTGGAGGGGTTGCGCCAGATCGCCGCCGAGGAGGTGGGCCCGGAGGCAGGCTCGCTGCGGGTGGGGATCTTGGGGTTCGGTGCGGCTGACCGCTGGCAGGCGCTGCGGGATGCGGTGGGTGTGCAACAGCCGGGCCTGTCCCTGCAGTATTGCGACTTGGATTTGACGGATCAGTACGACGCGGTGCGCCGGGCTGAGGTGGATGTCGCCGTTGTCCAGTTCGTGGGGGAGCTGGACGGGGTCGACTTCGAGCCGGTCCTGTCCTCGCCGCGGGTGGCGGTGGTCCCGGCGTGGTCGGAACTGGCTGGGGCGTCGTTCCTGACGTCGGGCGATCTGGCCGAGTTGCCGTGGTTGGAGGTGGGTGGCCGGGAGCCGTTGTTGGCCTCGTGGGTGGGTTCCGCGCGAGGCGCCGGTGCACCGTGCGTGCGACACCCGGCCGCGATCCCCACGGCGGTGGCGACGACCGGCCGGGTGTCTCTGCACGCGGCGGCGGCTGCCCGCTATTACCCGCGACCTGATGTCCGTTTTGTGCCGGCGGAGGGGCCGCCGGTGGAGATCGCTGTCGCGACCCGCAGCGGAGACCGCCGGCCGGCCGTGGCCGCGTTTCGCCGTGCGGCGGCAATCGCCCGCTCCTTGCCCGCTGCTTGACCCGGGGCGGGCGAGTCTCGAGACAAGCCCGACAGGCGAGTTCGCGTCCGGACCTGGATCGCAACTTTTCTGCCTGATGATCGCCACCGACCTGGGGTGATGTGCTGCCTGTGACGGCCGTCATAGGCCGGAAACAAGAAGATGTCTTTCAGGGCAGGCGGTCATCATGGCGACTCAACGCACCCTCGTCCGAGGTGGGCACATCCTGTCGATGGACCCGGACATCGGTGAACTGGCCCGAGGCGATGTTCTCGTCGAGGACGGGGTCATCGCAGCTGTCGCGCCTTCGCTGGGCGAGGTCGACGCCGAGGTCATCGACGCGGCTGGGCACATCGTCGCACCGGGGCTGATCGACACCCACCGGCATAC